>CAMKTW010000136.1 GCA_946415795.1 uncultured Bacteroidales bacterium | reverse complement strand
GGGTGCTGCCTTGTCGGTGCGGATATGTGAGATGTCCATGTGCTCCTTTCTGTAGTTCTCCAGTGTCTGGCGACCGAACATATCGTCGCCTACGCAGGCTATGAACGCCACGTCGCCGCCAAGGCGCGCGGCGGCCACCGCCTGGTTAGCACCCTTGCCGCCTGCAGCTATCATAAAGTTGTCGCCCAGGATGGTCTCTCCCGGTTCGGGAATGTGGTCTGTCTTTACAACAAGATCGGTGTTAGAACTGCCGATGATAAGAATTTTGCTCATAGGTATATCTTTAGTATTTCTATATTCTTTGTTATTTTTGCGCAATCGTTTGAGCAAAGCTTTACGCAAAAGTACAAAAAAATGCTTAACTTTACAAGCGCAAAGTGTAATGCCAGTTAAGAGTAACATATTCACAATAGCATCGCAGACTGGATATTCAGTTTCTACCGTATCGCGTGTCCTCACCGGACAGGCAGAGAAATACCGTATCAGCAAGAAGGCTATAGATCTGATTACTGCAACGGCCCGCCAGGTCAATTACCAGCCTGACCTGGTGGCGCAGACGCTGCGCACCAGGCAGTCCCATACCATCGGGCTGCTGGTGCCGGGCATCGACAACCCCTTCTTTGCGACATTGTCTGGCATTATCATAAATCTCCTTGCCTGTCGCGGATACCACACGTTACTGGCCGATTCAAGAGAGTTGGAGCAGGAAGAGGAGCAGGCGCTTCAGATGTTTAAGGGGCGCAAAGTGGACGGCATCATTGCTGTCCCCGTGGCGACCAGTGCCGCCAACCTGGAAAAGATTGGCCGGGATATTCCGGTGGTGCTCATTGACAGGCATTTCAAAAAGACAACCCTGCCGTATGTATGTACCGACAATTATGCCGGGGCCAGGATGGCGACGGAGTTCTTGCTGAAGAGGGGATACAAGAGCATACTGGCCATACAGGGGGTGACGACCTCAATGCCTAACCAGGAGCGCTTACGCGGTTTTACAGAGTCGATTGAGGGTAAACCGATAAAGTACGCGATAGCCGGAGACACGTTTTCCGTAGAGAACGGACGTGACCAGGTAATCAAGGCTTTCCGCGAAGGCAAGCGGCCTTTTGATGCGATCTTTGCTTTCAGCGCCACAATCCTGCTTGGAACAATAGATGCACTCAGGGAACTGAATCTGAAGGTCGGAAAGGATGTGGGAGTGATATCGTTTGACAACAATGGTTTCCTGGATTTTCTGGATCCTGCAGTCACACGTGTGGAGCAGCCCCTCAGGGAGGTGTCGGAGCTGGCTGTAGCTACTCTGTTTGAAATCATCGAGGCTCGCAGGGATGGGCTCCGGGATCCTGACCTCATCCAGAAATTGATACCGCCTGCCCTGGCAGTCCGTTCCAGCTGTTAATCCTGTAATACAGCCGGCTTGCGAGTCAGGATTTCCACCAGGTGCTCCCTGATGGCGGCAGCCTGCTGCTCTGTCACGGCCAGATATCGCTGCCGGCCCGTGGAATCAGGTGTGAAGGTTGCCACGCCGCCATCGCCCACAGAAATCTTACCCGGTCCCGACATTGTGAACCAGTTGCCGCCTTCAACGGCATACAGGGTGGCTGTCAGATCCCAGCACGGACGGTCGTGAGGCATCGGGCAGTAAGCCAGATATCCTTCGCGCATCGGGTGGGGGATGCCCCAGTCCAGGTCTTTCTCAATACTTTCTCCCGGATAGCAGATTGCGATGCCCACCTCAAAAGGTGATGTCACGATCTCGGTTGGCCAGTTTTCAAACACGTTGCGGCTGGCGGCCAGATCACCCTTGAGATTGAATTCCCCGTTAGGTGCAAAGAAACAGCCAGCCATAGTGGTGAGAGAAACGACCTTGTTCTCTATCAGTTTCGGCTCGTTTTCCAACAGGGCGCCGAGGTTGCCAAGGAACCCCACCGATATGATCTTTACCGATTTGTCGGGTACTTCCGAAAGGATTCTGCGGTATAGCGAGAGGGCGTCGGGCAGGGTGTCGCAGCGTTCCAGCATACGTTTGAAAACCGGCTGTCCGGCATCGTCTTTCATATTTGAGATTACCTCCGCGAAATTCACTCCCCCCTTTTCAGCAGGGTCGCTTCCATAGCGGACTCCGACAGGTACCTGATGCCCGTAAAAGGTGTTCATAATATCGACAAACTCTGCGGGTGCGCTCCCCTCTTTGTTTATCATCACCGCCAGCAGGTTGATCTTGCCATCCTCTGCATATTTGTAGAGCATATCCAGCGCCATGGCATCGTCTATGTCGTTGCCCATGTCGGTCTCGAAGATAACGTTGACAGGCGCTTCAGCCGTCATTTTTGGGGTGCAGGCCGCAACCAGCACAACCGCTGCCGCAGCAAGAATTGACGATATGTGTCTCATAGCTTCTTACCGCCAGACGATACGGGTTCGGACGCAGTCGTTCCCCCCTTGGTCTTTGACGACAAACAGGGTGGAGCCGTCATCCTGGTCCATATAGTAAACATTTACAGTTTCGCCGTGCAGCACCTCGTGCACGTAGATTATCTCCAGGCGGGCCATACGGTTTTCATAAATCTTCTCTATGGGGTATGCGTCCAGCATCCACTGCAGATATCGCATACTGTTGGTGTGGCCGTTGAAGTCGATGTCGCTGTAAGATACCTTGACAGTGTGTCTGGGGGTGTCCTGGCCGGGTTCGGGCACGGTGAGCCGCCCGGGCAGCGCTACCGGCACCTTTTCTCCTGTCGCACAGGCCGATATGGCGTTGTCGGCAGATATGTTCATAGGACGCCGGGAGACAAGGTCGATCAGGGCCCATTCGCTGGTGGCGTAGCCGATAATCTCTCCGGCCTGGTTGAGGATTTCATAGTTACGGGTCGTGAGCAGGCTGCCGACCTTCTCTACCCAGGTGTTGACGGTCAGAATATCATCTTCTGCCGGCATCGCACTCATCTCGACTGCGAACTTGAGCAGCACCCAGCTGATGCCGCCGCTGTCAATCATCTTGAAGGCTCCGAAATTGCGGTCGTCGGCAGCTTTGCCGGCAATGTTGAGCAACATCATCTCAAGTGCCACTGCACGGAAGTGACGCTTGCCGTCCAAATCCTGCGGCATCACCTGATAGGTGTAGGTATTTATCCTGTAATCGTTCATAACGGATGCAAATTTATATCTTTGTGGTGTATTTCAAGCTAAATGAAAGAGATAATCTCCACTTTGGACAATCTGGATGCGGCAGCCGACGCGTTTCTGGAGGCTGTTGGCGAGAGGCGCCTGATTGCTTTTTTCGGCAACCTCGGGGCGGGAAAGACCACCTTTATCAAGGCTCTTTGCGACAGGCTTGGGGTGGACGACAATGTCTGCAGCCCGACCTTCACCATTGTGAATGAGTACCGCGCCGCAAGTGGCGACAGCGTCTTCCATTTCGATTTTTACCGCATCGATTCACTCCGCGAGGCGCAGGACCTCGGGCTGGAGGAGTATTTCTACAGCGGCTGTTTCTGCTTTATGGAGTGGCCGGAGAAAGTGTCGGAACTGTTGCCGGAAGAAATAGTTGAGGTGCGCATAGAGCCCCTGAACCCAACCACACGTAGAATAATGGTATGTATATAGGCCTCATTTCTGATACCCACGGCGTTTTTGCAGAAGATGTCCAACGGTTCCTGGATCCGGTGGACGTTATCTGGCACGCCGGGGACTTTGGCGGCATCGCATGTGCCGACCAGATAGCCCGTTTCAAACCGCTGACAGGTGTCTATGGCAATTGCGACGGTACCGACGTGCGGGTGGCATACCCTCTGACACAAGTCTTTATGGCAGAGGAGGTGCGGGTGGCTATGACTCACATAGGTGGCTTCCCCGGACGCTACGACTGGGAGGCATTCAATCTGATAACACACAATCAACCCCGTATTTTCGTGTGCGGACACTCCCATATATTGCGCGTGATGGGCGACAAGAAGTTCGATATGATGGTGTTCAACCCCGGCTCCTGCGGATTCCAGGGGATTCACGCCGTCCGCACCGCGTTGCGTTTCCATATAGACGGCAGCGACATACACGATATGGAGGTAGGGGAGTGGAAACGTGCAGAAGCCTGCTCATAACAATATGGAACTGTTCTTTTCCAGAGAAATCGCCTCGGGCGCTCGGAAGTTGGACCGGCAGGAGTCGGGCCATTGCATCAAGGTTCTCCGTCACCGTGCCGGTGATACCATACACGTGATTGACGGCTGCGGCAATCTCTATGAATGCCGGATATTGTCTGCCGACCCCGCCGCCACCGGATTCGAGGTCTTGAACGTGGTGGAGGGGTATGGTTCGCACCCATATCGGCTTACTATGGCTGTGGCTCCCCCCAAAAATATCGACCGCTTCGAGTGGTTCTGCGAAAAGGCCACTGAAATAGGGGTGGACGTCATTGTCCCGCTGGTCGGCGATTACTCTGAACGCAAGGTCTTCAAGGGAGAGCGTTGCGAGCGCATCATAGTTTCCGCCGCCAAGCAGAGCCACAAGGGGGCGATTCCCTCCCTGGCACCGCTGACTCCGGTGCGGGAGTTCCTGGGGCGCGAATTCGCCCCCGGAGTGCGCAAGTTTATCTGCTATTGCAGCGAGGTCGAAGACGCTGCCAAGATCCATATCCGCAAGGCCCTGGCCGCCGGTTGCGCCGGTCTCTATGTCGCACCCGCCGTCGGCGGCAGTGTTCCTGTGGATTCTCCGTTTCCCGCAACCGGCAGCGCCCCGGGCACGTCGGCAACAGCCGAATTCGTGGTGATGATAGGCCCCGAGGGCGACTTCTCCCGCGAGGAGATGGCCCTTGCCGTGGAGTGCGGCTGGCAAATCATCTCCCTTGGCGACAGCCGCC
>CAMKTW010000135.1 GCA_946415795.1 uncultured Bacteroidales bacterium | reverse complement strand
TCCACGCCGTTTACAAAGATGCCGATCTTGCGGGAACGGCCCAGGGCATCGCCTTTTCCATTCCGGTGAATCACACCACCACTCTCAAGGAGTAGCCAGGGGATTTTATGAGTGAGAAGGACATTCTTCTCGGCAACATCAGGTCCGGACAGCCTTTGTCTCTTTCAGAGCGGGTCCGGCTCACGCTGATGCTCAGCGGCCCTGCGATACTGGCGCAGCTGGCATCGGTTCTGCTTCAGTTCATAGACGCGTCTATGGTCGGAAGTCTCGGGGCGGGCCCTTCCGCCTCGATCGGCCTGGTTTCCACGAGCACCTGGCTGTGCGGCGGTTTTTGCATCGCTCTCGCTCAGGGATTCTCCGTGCAGGTCGCCCACCGGTTGGGGGCAAACGATCCCGCCGGCGCCCGCAATGTGATGCGTGAAGGCATCTTCGTGGTCACGGTTTTCTCTCTGCTACTCAGCCTGCTGGCGGTCAGTGTGTCCGGTGCCCTGCCTCGCTGGCTGGGCGGGGAAGATGCAATCCGCAGTGATGCATCTGCGTATTTCCGTATTTATTCCGCGTTTATACCTGCAATGCAGTTCTGCTTTTTCGGGGCTACGATGCTGCAGTGCAGCGGCGATATGAGGACTCCGAGCATTCTGGACATCCTGATGTGCGTGCTGGATGTAGTCTTCAATTTTTTCTTGATTTTTCCGACTCGGGAAGTCACTCTTCTCGGGGCGTCGGTCACGATACCGGGCGCAGGGATGGGGGTGCGCGGTGCAGCGCTCGGCACCGGCCTTTCTGAGGTGATAACTGCCATCCTGACTCTTTATTTCCTGTTTGTGCGCAACCGTGACCTGTCGATAGTGCATCACTCCGGTACTTTTCTCCCGTGCAGACAGACTCTTAAGAAGGCCTTTGGCATAACCGGCCCGCTGTGGCTGCAGAATCTGGTGATGCGCGGTGCGTATATAGCCAGCACTCTGATTGTGGCGCCTCTGGGGGCGGTTTCAATAGCGGCCAATTCTTTTGCGATAATCGCGGAGAGTTTCTGTTATATGCCCGGCTATGGTATGGCCGATGCGGCAACCACCCTGGTGGGGCAGAGCCTGGGCGCCTCGCGCAAGGATATGGCGCGCAGTTTCGCATATATAACGACGGCTTTGGGCACGGGGCTGATGGTATTTCTTGCGGTGTTTATGTATATCTTTGCCCCGGCGGTGATGAGCGTGCTGAGCGTTGATCCCGACGTGGTGGCGCTGGGTGCGCGATGCCTGCGTATGGAGGCTTTTGCCGAGGCGGGTTATGCCGTGTCAATAGTTGTGTTTGGTGCCTGCGTCGGCGCCGGTGATACCAAAATCCCCACTTTGCTCAACCTTGTCAGCGTCTGGGCGGTACGCATCGTCCTGGCAATCCTGCTCACGCCAAAATATGGCCTGATGGGATACTGGATCGCTATGCTCATTGAGCTCAACGTGCGTGGTGCGTTGTTTGCAGGGCGTATCCTCGGAAAAAAATGGATGAATACTAAACTTACTTCTAACTGAGATGACGATAATTAAAGATAAGGAATTCGGCGGGGAGAGGCCTCTGTTTGAAACGCACGGGGCGCAGCTTGAGAATGTTGTGATTACAGACGGGGAGTCTGCCCTGAAGCACTGCAGCGACATTGAAATGGCCGGTTGCCGTTTCTTTGGAAAGTACCCTCTCTGGCATATCGACGGATGCACTGTGCGTGACTGTTATTTTGCTCCCGGGGCGCGTTCTGCGATCTGGTACACGAACAATCTCCAGATGCGGGATTGTGTGATTGACGGTCCCAAGTTTTTCCGGGAGATGCGAGATGTGAATCTTGAGAGGGTAGTGATAAACGATGCCGACGAGACTTTCTGGCGGGTCCGCGGACTGCGGCTCAAAGATGTTACCCTGCGCGGCGGCACCTATCCGTTTATGTTTTCTGAGGATATCGAGGTGGAGAATCTTGACAGCGACTCCAAATATGTGTTCCAGTATTGCAAGAATGTGGTTGTGCGCAACTCAAAGATTACCACCAAGGACTCTTTCTGGGAGTGTGAGAACGTGACGGTTTACGACTCGCTGCTGGACGGTGAATATCTGGCCTGGCACTCTAAGAATGTCCGGCTGGTGAACTGCCGCCTTGCCGGTGAACAGTTGCTTTGTTATGTGGACAATCTGGTTCTGGAAAACTGCGAGTTCGATGCCGCCTGCGACCGGGTGTTCGAGTATTCCACGGTCAGGGCCGACATACGCGGGCACATCACCAACATCAAGAATCCCACCTCCGGCCGTATCGTTGCCGATGGCATCGGCAGCGTCACCCTTGATGAGAATATCCGTAAACCTGCTGATTGTGAAATAATTATAAGAAAATGAAAAGGGTTTTGTTCTTAGCCTGTGCCCTGCTGCTCTCTTTGAGCGTTTTTGCCCAGGACCTCGACGATACGTGGAATTACCCCGCTTTGCTTCCAGCAAGCGATTGTCCTAACAGCCTGCTGATTCTCCCCGAGGCCCCGCTCCCCAACGACGCTGTTTTCGCCTACGATTTTTCTCAGTATCTGTGGGGGAAACTGCAGCGGAAGGAAGAACGCGGCGCACAGGCGGCCCAGGATGCAAAGCTCGACATAGACAATGTGCTGGCCAATTTTTCTCCGAGTATGGGGGTGACGCTGACCCGGACTAATTCTCCTGTCCTGGCACATCTTCTGGCCGGATTGCTCAATTGCCAGGCGACGACTACAGCAAAGAAACACTATATGCGTGTACGCCCTTTTGTGCTGTTCAACGAACCTTCGCTGACGTCGGAAGACGAGCCTTTTCTTGTTACAGACGGCTCGTATCCATCCGGACACGCAGCATACGGCTGGGCTGTGGCTCTGATTCTGACCGAAATAAATCCCGACCGCCAGAATGAAATCCTCAAGTACGGCTACGAGTTCGGCCAGAGCCGCGTTATCTGCGGAGTCCACTTCCAGAGCGACGTGGATGCCGGCCGCATAATGGGCGCCGCTATGGTCGCCCGTCTCCACGCCGACAAAGACTTCACGAAACAACTCTGCAAAGCCAAAAAGGAGTTCAGGAAACTGTCAGAATAATTGAATTCATCACCTGCTTCGGCTACAGAAGCATTCGTTTTAATGTTGCGTCGCTCCAGACCGCTCAGTGCAGACACCTCCTAATGATACTGGGGCTCTGCCCCAAACCCCGCCGCTCCGCGCTGGCTATTCTTGAAGCCGACCCTCACGCGCTGCGCTATCGCCTGCTGGCGACTGCTTTCCGTGCAAAAATCTGCCCTTGAAAGCATTCGGGCTACGGTATTTGTCTGCCCCTCGCTCCACGCCGGCGGTCCAGCCAAAGCGCCTCTACGTTTTGTCAAGGGCTCCACGAAACTTTGGCGGGAGCGCAACCTTTTTCCTTCCTAAAGCCCTGGTGACGAGCACTGCCGTATGGGACGGGTAGGGCATTCGCGAATCTCGTAGCGCTTTGGCTGGACAGGAATATTGTGTTTCGACTGTCATAATACTTGAATAGAGACATATGATTCGCAAAAGTTGCGAACTTTAAAAAAAGATTATTACTTTTGGGCTAGAGATTGGGATACATCATGGAGATTGTGTTTGAAAAAGACTATTTGAAGAGAAACTGATATATGAGCAATTTGGGTTATGGGGCATTTCCGACACATCCCGGCGAGGTGCTCAAAGACGAAATAGAAGTACGTGGCATCACTCAGCGACAATTGGCAGACAGTATGGGACTGACCTATTCTGTTGTAAATGAGATACTGAACGGACGTCGTCCGTTGACAGCAAAGACGGCGTTGATGTTTGAGGCGGTGCTGGATGTACCCGCTGACTCGCTTATGTTTCTTCAGACTAAGTACAATCTGCAGATTGCCAGGAAGGACGCTTCGGTAATGGATATGCTGAAAAAAATTCGAAAGATTGCTGCCGTCCTTTGAATCTGCATCAAAAGATAGGCGCTCCCGGAGCACAGAAAAGCCAGGTTGTATTATTGGGAATGTACAAGCCTCCCTTCCTGGGAAGGGAGGATGGAGGGATGGGACAAAAATAGGGCTCCCTTGAGGGAGACAGAAAAAGCCAGGTTTTAAGCCTGGCTTTTCTGTGCTCCCTCAGGGTCTCGAACCCTGGACCCCAACATTAAGAGTGTCGTGCTCTACCAACTGAGCTAAGGAAGCGTTCGGGGTGCAAATGTAGTTATATTTTTTTAATCAGCAAATTTTCTGTTCCGCATTTTCTTAATAACTCTCTTCCTGGTGCTATGTGGGTGTCGAAGCCTAAATTTCTTATATTTGTCCCTTGTTATGGCAAAAGATTTTACAAGGGACCTGCAACGGATTTTCTCTTATGCAAGGGAAGAGGCAGCCCGCCTGGGTAACCGCGAGGCGACGCTTGACCATATTTTTCTGGCGCTGCTCAGAGACGGAAATAACGACGCTGTCGCGACCCTGGACGCGCTTGGGGTTGATAAGGCGATGGTACGCGCCGAGATTGAGAGCGTTCTCAAAGAGTCGCAGTCTATCCCGTACGAAGAGTCGAGAGACATTAAGTTTTCTACCGATATAGACGATTTTTACAAGAACGTTTCGCTGGAGATATCGCAGCTCCTCACTTTTTCTCCGACACTGGAGGTGGTGCTGCTGTCTGTGCTGAAGGATACCGGCACGACAGTCGCGCCGATCATGGCCCGCAGCGGGATTACCTATGAAACGTTGCGGGAGTTTGTAAAGAAAAGGTCTGCCGTCGCTTCTAAAAGCAGGTCGCTGGATGATTTGCTCAAGGAGAAAGAAGATGACGTACTTCCGACAGAAGATGCTCCCGGCCCTGTCCCGGAGTTCAAGATTAACCCCAAACCTGCACCGGAGCAGAAGCCAA
>CAMKTW010000134.1 GCA_946415795.1 uncultured Bacteroidales bacterium | reverse complement strand
GCTTGCCGGAGGTTCAGCGGGGCGGGTGCAGGGGTCTGCGATGACTCCGTTTGAAATCAAATCCAGTCTACATCCGGCGTGATAGCGGCGCAATCTGTCCAGCACATTCTCCGTGGGACACTGTATCGCAGCGCAGTGGTTATAGATGAAGTTGCACCATAAACGCAATATCCTGCGGTTGAGCCCCCGCCAATAGAAAAAAGGGCCAAAATGGCAGGTAATGTTCTCAGGGTGGATGTGATATGTGGCGGTAAGCGGTTTACCAAGGGACCAGGCTATCTTTATCATCTTGTACTGTAGCACAAACGGCTCTACAAGATGGATGACATCAGCCCACTGCGCAGCCCGCGTCATGACCGCAGGGTCGCTGGAGGCATAGTGGAATCCAAGATCCTCTATCATGGGCTGGATAAGAGGAAACTTATACTCTTCCAGCGGGAAATCGGGCTGAGGTTCATCCGCTTCAAGGTTGGGTCCCGAAAGAATGCGTACTTCGTGTCCCGACTCATTAAGGCAACCGGCGATACGGCGCGAGGAGGCCGCCATACCGTTGCCCTGAGAATAGTAGCTGTTGATAACAAACAGTATCTTCATCAGAATATCTTTTGCATCAAATCCTTCAATTCGTCTGCCCATCCTCCGTTAATCCAGTCGTGGGAACCGGGATAGACCATATACTGGTGGGGATACCCCTTCCTTTCCAGATAACGGTGATAATTCCACGTGGAGGGGCGCATTATATCCTTCTTCCCCGCGTAGAGGTAATATCCCAGCGGCGGGTCTTCAAATTCCTTTTCCAACTTTTTGTGCAGGCCGTGATAAAAACTCCGCCGATAGCTGTTGGGAAGGCTCATACTCCACATATAGGGAGAGAAAGCGCCGATGTACCCAAAAATATCGGGAAAATTGGCGCCAAAGAATATACTCTGGTATGCCCCCACGGAAAGACCGGCTATGGCACGGTTCTCCTTCCCCGGCAGTGTACGGTAGAGACTGTCCACCACATTCACCACATCGTGGACAAACGCCGATTCAACCACACCGTCCACCTCCAGGATACTCTCGTATGCGTCTTTGAAACGGCCCCCTTCGTAGTCCCTGTCGCTGTTGTACTGGTTCACATTGGGCATTACGATGATGCACTCCCGGGCCAGGGAGTTCTGCCAGAGCGAATCCGCTGTATGATAGACATCCCCGAAGCGGATCCAGGCGGTCTCGTATCCCCGTGCCCCGTGGAGCAGGTACAGCACGGGATATGCCTTGCCGCTTGTATGGTAATCTGCCGGCATATAAACTATCATACGACGGTAGGTTGGGCCAGGGACGCTGCAGCGGTACTGATGCTCCTCTACCAGCCCCTGCGGCTGATACTCGCCGGGACGGATTGCAGGGCCGGGCGTCCAGCGTTCTTTAGGGGCGAAACGCAACACGCCGCAGGACGAGAGCAGCAAAACAGCCGCCATGACAATGAACAGGGAAATCTTTCTCACAACACCAGATTCCGGGTGGCCGTCAGGCGACCCGGACTGAACTTCTTATGATTACCACGCGGTCGTGGCAGATTATATCATCAGCGCCGCAACCAGCGAGAGGATTGCGTAGAACTCGGGGAGAGCTGCGTAGATGAGGGTATTGGTCATAACCTCGTGACCCTGGCTGACACCGATGATACCGTTGGCGCAAACCTGACCCTGACGTATTGCGGAGAGGAGGCACACTGCACCGACAGCCAGGCCGACACCGAAGAGCATCGGACCCTGGGCGGCGAAATCTTTGCCCATCCACATCAGGAAACCCACGAAACCGTAGATACCCTGCGTTGCGGGCAGCGCCGAGAGAATCATGTAGGTAGATGACTTTTCAGGATTTTTTTTGAGTGCGCCCTCTGCTGCGTTGCCGGCAATGGTGGTGCCGATAGCACTGCCGATACCTGCCAGACCCAACATCAGGCCAAATCCGAGATAACCGAGAATCAAATTGATCATAATATTATTTTTGAGTTATTATTTTTTCAAAGGATTGTACTTGGCGCCCATACCCTCATAGCCGCTGTTCTTGAAATACTCCAGGAAATTGAGCCGCAACGGGTGGACAAATGCACCCAGGCAGCACATCAGCAAATTCAGAGTGTGACCTACGAGCAGTATCAGCACGTATGGAATCCATGTCGCGGCGCTGTCGCCCAGGACCATATTTCCAAGGGTGTTGAATGCACCGCCAAGCATACCGCCGGCGAGACCAAGTGCGTACAGGCGGATGTAACTGAGCACGTCACCCAGCAGGCCTGTCACAGTCTGGTAAGTATCCCACAGGCCGGCGCCGATGTTGATGAGCGGATTGCGTCCCGGCTTGTTAAACAGGAATATACCCAGGAAAGAGAGCCCGCCGACAACGATGATTGCTATACGGGTCGCATTGGGAGAGAATGCCCCGCCCAGGGTACAGAGCGCTATGACGATGCCGCCTACAATCAGCAGCAGCCATCCCCAGGCGCTCAGAGTCTCCTTGAAACCGAAGCGTTTGGTAAACATCACCGCCTTCACCGTCATCGCCAGGCAGAGATGGATGATACCTATGATTATGGAGAGTACCATTCCGTAATCGTATGTGGTGCCGGGGAACTTGGCGGGAAGCATACAGCTGTGCAGCCACTCCGGAACCCAGGCCGCAGTCCGCAGGTCAATGCCGAATGCCGTACCCAACACCAGGCCTACAACAGTAGTCGCAACACCCAGTATCGTGATGAGGGTGCCCAGGCCGTTGAACATATCTATCTTGAGCCAACCCCTGCCGATCGCGATACCCGCAAGGATCAATACCAGGCCGTAACCGGCGTCGCCCATACACATCGCGAAAAACAACAGGAAGAAAACGGAGATGAACGGGGTCGGGTCAGCCTCGCTGTAAACCGGCATTCCGTACATCGCCGTTATCCGTTCGAATTCGCGTGCGAACTTGTTATTTTTCAACTTGATAGGAGGATTGTCCTCCACGCGCGCATCCTCTTTGAGGCAGAATGCGTCCAGCTTCTCAAACTCCTTTTCCAGCCTTGCATCTTCTGTTTCTGGCGCGAAGCCGACAAATATGGAGAGAGTATCATCTGCAGCGCTGCCGGCCGCCACGCCGGCAAGATAGTGGTCAAGTCGTCCCATAACTGCCCCATACTCCTTGCGGAGCATCGGCATATCCTTCGCTTTTGCCTCCCTTATCTGGGAGAGACATAAAGCAGCCTCGGCTTCCAGCCGGTCCACGCGCTTCTTGATCTGCCCGGCACTGGCGTCGGGCGCAGGGACTTCACAGCCGAGAAGCTGCGCGTCTAACTTAGCCCCGTCTGAAAGGACAGTGGTGAAGTATGTGTTTGCCTTGTCTTGACAGATAACCTGCAGCGGAATCTGGTTTTCCCATTCAGGATTGAACCGTTTGGTCGATATCTGATGGAAGTGGATATCCAGTCCGCGATTCCGCAGATCTTCTATGACTTCTTTTGAGAAATCGCCCCAGGGGAGCGCAGCGGAGTATCTCTTCCTTTCTGCCTGCAACTCTTCGCGAATCCTTACCAACTCGTCGCTGGTCTCTGCCTCCAGGGATGCCATCTGCTTTTTTATGCCGGCGGCCTCCGCCAATATTGAGGCAGAAGCGGCATCCACAGGCTTGCTGGAGCGGGTAATGTCCACCACGCCCAATTCTGTGAGGTCTTTCAGGAACTTCTCCTTATCGGCAGAAAGCAGGATAAAGGAGTATTTTGTCATTTTCTCTATCATACCTGCTCCTCCTCTTCCTCCGCCGCGTGGCGGGTTTTTACTATCTTCTGGGATGCCTTGGAGATATTCTCCTCATCCTCCATAAATCTTTTTATCTTGCGCATAGCCTCCTGAAAACCTGGAATCTGCACCTTTTCGTACAAATTCACCTTCTGAGTGGTCTTCTTGCGCTGGTAATCCAGGATGCGGGCCTTCTCTATCAGGATCTGGCTCTCGATGCCTATCTGTGCCAGATTCTTGAGTATTTCCACACCCTCTGTGTACCACATCGGCTTCACAAAAGCGTCAAATGGCTTCACGCTGTAGTTTATGGCCTTCAGGTGGGGAGTCTTCACACCGGCGACCTTCACCACGTTGAGTTCCACACCCTCTATGGTGATCAGTCCCGGTTCGAACTCATTCCAGAGGGAAGCCATATAGTCGTAGCTTGCGAGAGCCTTCTGATACTCTTCAGACAACTCCTCCGCACGCTCTTTTGCGTGTTTCACCTCCGCCCTGAGCGCACTCTCCTTGTTTTTCAGAGTGGGCAGGGCGCGGGTGCGAACCTTCAGCTGGCGGCCGAGTTCCGTTAGCGACGTCTTGTTATATTGATACTTGATGGCCATCTGGCGTTATTCTTTCCAGTATTTTTCTGTCAGAGACTCCTTGATACCCGTCTCGGTCTTGGAGAAATACTTGCGGAACAGGCCCCAAGCGGTATCCAGCATCTCGTCAATCGTGAGGTTGACATCAATAGCCAGCAGCTTCACGGAATACTCCTTGGCATACTCCAGACAACGCTTGTCGTAGTCGGAGAGATCAAAGCCGTTCTCCAGCTTGGTCTTTGCATTGGCTGCATCCGCGTAGAGACGAACCGACGTATTCATCACAGCACTGTGATCCTCGCGGGTCTTCTTGCCCTGCACCAGCTGTTTCAGACGGGACAGGCTGCGGAACGGGTCTATAATGACCTTTCCGGTATCAGTATCCATACGGAGGAATAACTGTCCCTCAGTGATATAACCGGTGTTGTCGGGGATGGCGTGGGTGATGTCACCGTCGTTCAGGGTGGTCACCGCGATAATGGTGATGGAGCCTCCGTCGGGGAGCTGCACCGCCTTCTCGTATATCTTAGCAAGGTCGGAATAGAGCGAACCGGGCATCGAATCCTTGGAAGGGATCT
>CAMKTW010000133.1 GCA_946415795.1 uncultured Bacteroidales bacterium | reverse complement strand
CCACGACCACGACAAGCTGGCTCACTATGCCAATGCCGCTACCGACATCGAGTTTGAATTCCCGTTCGGTTTCAAGGAGCTGGAGGGTATCCACAGCCGTACCGACTTTGACCTGGGCAACCACCAGCGCATGAGCGGCCGCAAGATGCAGTACTTTGATCCTGAGACCAACGAGAGCTATGTTCCTTACGTAATAGAGACCTCCATCGGTGTGGACCGCACCGTGCTCGCAGTTCTCTCAAGCGCATATCACGAGGAGGAACTCGAAGGCGGTGAGAAGCGCGTCGTAATGTCGCTGCCGCCGGCACTTGCTCCCGTCAAGGCCGCTATCCTGCCGCTCGTCAAGAAGGACGGCCTGCCGGAGAAGGCCCGCGAGATTCTGCACAGCCTGCGCGTAGACTACAACTGCCAGTACGACGAGAAGGACTCCATCGGCCGCCGCTACCGTCGTCAGGATGCCATCGGTACCCCGATCTGCGTAACAGTGGACCACGACACCCTCACCGACAACACCGTCACCGTCCGCTACCGCGACACCATGACCCAGGACCGCGTTCCCGTAGAGAACCTCCACAAAATCATCGCCGACCAGGTCAACATCAACAACCTGCTCCGCAAGAATATCGAGTAGGACTGGTTTTGTACATACACAAGAAACCCCTCACCACGAGGGGTTTCTTGTTATCCGGTGGGCCTGCTTCCTGCGGACTACAACGATGCCACTTCTTCTCGGCTGAGTCCGGTCGCTTTCTGTTGTCATGACATCTTTGGTATAAGATTGCAGTTCCTGCTCTGTTAAACTTGACAAGTCACAGACCGCTCAGCGCAGACACCTGCGCTTGAATGCTTTCAGGGGCAGATTTTTGCCCGGAAAGCAGTCGCCAGCAGGCGATAGCGGAAGCTGGGCAGGGTTGGGTTGAGCTATAGCAAGGCTGGAGCGGCGGGTTTGGGCAGCGCCCAGCATAATTAGGAGGAGTCTGCACCGAGCGGTCTGGTTCAACGTGTCCTTTGCGAGCAGAGGCTTCTGCACGGCAATTAGTGGCTACGGCATTGGCCTGACGCTGACACTCTAAATCTGCTGGCAAGAAGATGCGGCCTCCACGTCTGTCATCTCGAGCACAGCCGGGAGATCTCACCGGGCAAGGTCTGCCGGGATGCAGTCCACCTTGCCCACCATCGTTTCGTGATGCGCTGAGAGTCAGTCTGTTACCAAAGGAAAACGGGCGAGGTCCCCGACAAAACGGCAGACCTTGCCCGCTTTCAGTTCTGAGAAACGGACGTTACTTCTTGGCGATGTTGGTACGCATATCGGTGTCGGCCTGGATGTTCTTGAACTTGTAGTAGTCCATAATACCCAGATTGCCGTTGCGGAACGCCTCGGCCATTGCCAGGGGCACTTCTGCCTCGGCTTCGATAACCTTGGCGCGGGCCTCCTGTGCCTTGGCCTTCATCTCCTGCTCCTGGGCGACGGCCATTGCGCGGCGCTCCTCTGCGCGGGCCTGTGCGATGTTCTTGTCGGCGTTGGCCTGGTCCATCTGCAGCACGGCGCCGATGTTCTTTCCGACATCAACGTCGGCGATATCGATGGAGAGGATTTCAAAAGCGGTACCAGCGTCGAGACCCTTGCTGAGCACAACCTTGGAGATGCTGTCGGGATTCTCGAGAACCTCCTTGTGAGAAGCGGCGCTACCGATGCTGGAGACGATACCTTCGCCTACCCTGGCGAGCACTGTCTCTTCACCTGCACCGCCCACCAGCTGGTGGATATTGGTGCGCACTGTGACACGGGCGGTGGCAATCAGCTGGATACCGTCCTTAGCCACTGCGGATACGGGAGGAGTGGTTATCACCTTGGGGTTGACCGACATCTGCACCGCCTCGAACACGTCGCGGCCGGCCAGGTCAATTGCGGCGGCCTTCTTGAAATCGAGCGCGATATTGGCCTTGTCGGCGGAGATAAGGGCGTTTACCACCTTGAGCACGTGACCCTTTGCAAGATAGTGGGCCTCAAGCTCGTTGGCGTTGAGTTTAAGTCCGGCCTTGGTGCCGGCAATCATAGCCTGTACGATGGTTCCCGGAGGGACCTTGCGCCAGCGCATAAGAATAAGTTGCAGGAGAGATACCCGTGCGCCGGAAATCAGCGCCTGGAACCACAGGGTTACGGGAAAGAGCCAGAGCAACAGCAGCAGGAGCACAAATCCCACCGCAATCCAAATGATAGTAGCCATTATTTAACTTTTTTAACGAATAATTTTTCTGCTTCCATACTGTCGATAACCACTTTGGTACCGGCATTCACGAGGCCATCTACCGATGCGGCCTCTACCTTTGTGCCGTCTTCCAGACGGATCATCCCGATGGGTGCCAGGCGCGATAAGGCAACAGCTTCGTCGCCCACCGAAATCCCTTTCTGCTGTGGCTTCACATCCACCGCCTCATCTATGCTGGTCTCAAGGGTGACTTTTTTCCAGGTCGAGGAGCGCAGCACCAGCACCACCAGCGCTACGGCAAGTATAATGCAGATTGCCGTTACGAAGATTCCTGCTGTGGTGCCGATTTTGGTGAAGGCCAGATAGCAGGCCGCCCCCATCGACACTATGCCCAGGATGCCGGTCACGGCGAAACCCGGGATGAGGAGGGTTTCCACCAGCAGCAGAATCAGCCCCACAAGGATTAGAATAACTATAGGTCCCATATTATTTAGTTTTACAATTTCTCAACCTCCACCCCCTCGGCACCGGCGGCCACGGCTTCGTCGCGCAGTCTGTTCGCGGCAGAACGGTCCAGCGGGGCTATGAAATATATGGTGCGTCCGTCATCGGTGCCACGGGCGATATCAGCAGAGCTGTTGCTGCGCAGCACCGATAAGATATCGGCAGGTATGCCGTCGGGATAATTGCGGAACACGACCCGGTATTTCTGATTTTCCTTGCGCTTTTCTTCCAGGGAACGGGCGTTCTTCAGATTGATGTTCCTGCCGTTGTCAAAGGCCATCACAACCGCGGAGGAGAACCCTTTCTTCTTTACGGTCGCCAGGTGCTTGGAGGCTTCAGCGTAAGTGTCAAACAGACCCACCCTGTAAATGTATTTGCTGCCGGAACGGAATTCGAACGCAGGACTTAACCCCTTGAGCCGGCCCGCGTCAAGCCTGTTTGCATTGGCTGCCACCTGGATCTGGTAAACCAACCCTTCCGGGAGGGTATAGCCGGTAATCAGGTTTGTCTCGTCCAGCACCTTGAAGGTCAGATCCAGCTTAACCGCAGGTTTTACAAATTCTATCTCAGGCATCTGCCCCATAGTGTGCTGTACAAAGGTGTATTGAGGCTTGGCGGCAGATGCTGCCTGAGAGCTCTTCATAGAGTCCTCCATATCGGACTGGCTGAACTCCTCCGGGTTGATCTCCTCCCCGCGCACCAGGAACTCCATCTCCACCGCCTGTACCTCGGCAGATATGTCGCCCAGGGTGTTCTGGAGATGCAATATCTCCCGCTCCGCCGTTTGGATCATCCCGGCGATTGCATTTCGGTCAGATTCATCGCTCTGGGCATACAGGGCGCGGCTGGCGGTTATCTCGCTCTGCAGCGTGTGGATAGAGTCCTTCACCGCCCCATAACGACCCACAAGGTTAAAGTACTGGGCAAACTTGTCGTCGCGGTACATTGTGTGCGAGAAATCTTTCTCGTCAATCTCAAGGTTGATGACGGGCCGGGGCCTGAGGGCGGCGAGCATCCTGGCCTGCTCCACAGATTCCACGGCGGTTTTTACCGGGTTGGGGTCATAGCGGAGCAGATATATCTTCACGCTGTCTGCGTCGCAGTCGCGGTTGCTTGCAAACAGGGAGAAGTTGCCGTCGGGGGTGTTGCAGAACAGAAGGTCGTCGTATGGCGACGAATAGGGAAAACCGAGGTTCTCCGCCACGCCCCACTCCTGCCGGCTCTCGTCCCATTCGCTCACAAAAATGTCGTAACCGCCCATTCCGTAGAGCCCTTTGGATGAGAAATATACCTTTTTGCCGTCTTCGCTGAGCACGGGCAGGATTTCATCCTCAACGGAGTTCACCCCATCTCCCATACTCTCCAGCGGTCCCCAGCGGCCGTCTTCCAGTTTAGTGGAGATGTTGAGGTCGGAGGTGCCGAATTCGCCCCGGGAGGGGATAATGACCTTGTCCATATCTTCAGTGTAGAGGAAAGGCGTTCCGTCGGCCCCCTTCTTCCAGGCCTTGTCGGGGAAATGGCTGTAATAGAGGAAGAAACGGTTGCGGGGAACGGTGATGGCAGATATTACATAAGGGCGCGAAGCGTAGCTGAGCATATTAAGGCCGTTCTCGCACCAGGTAATCTTTTCAAGCAGCGCGACCCGCTCAGTGGAGTCCTGGGTCCGCTCCAGGGCGCGTGTATAGTCGTTTTTGGCATCTTCAAAATTGTAACTGCCAAGCTCCTTGTCACCGCTGGTGATATATGACCGCGCGCTCTGCGCCGCAACCGGCATTGCAACCACCATCAAGATTGCAGTCAGACATATAGACAATATGCGTTTCATATCTGGTTCCGTTCGGATATACAAAACAAAAATACGAAATACTTCAAATATTAAGAAAAAATACTAATTTTGCAGACTATTTTGCGAAAATAATCAAAAAATAAAATAAGCAATAATTATGCAAAGTAAAGGCGCCATTCGTTTAGTGGCAATTCTCATCGCCCTGGCCTGTGCATTCCAGCTCTCTTTCACGCTGGTAACAGCGCTCCAGGAGCGCAAGGCTGCAAAGTATGCAGAGAAGGTTGTAGAGGCAGAGCAACTCAAGCCCGCATTTGAACTTGTTTCGGATCTTGACAAGGCTTTCTACCTGGATTCCATCAGCACTGCGGCAAACAACAAGTACATCGACTCCATATCCACCGAGAAAGTTTACCTCGGCTACACATACAAGGAT
>CAMKTW010000132.1 GCA_946415795.1 uncultured Bacteroidales bacterium | reverse complement strand
AAAATCAAAGGGGCTTCTACAGCAGTGGCTCTGCCTCAAAACCGAAATCAACATAGAGAAGGTATATGAAGAGGGGCAGATCACAGTTCCCGCCCGCCTCTTCACCGACTCGCTCCGTTCCCTGCCCGACCAGCCGCTGACATTTGCGACCGACCATAACTCTTCTCTGATAATCACTTGGGCCAGCGGAGCCTCAAAGATCCCCTTCCATCCGGCGGAGGACTACCCCTCCCTCCCCGTGATTGCAGAGGATTTCAACACCATATCCATCAGTGCGGAAGCCCTGATGAACGGCATCAGCGACACCATCTACGCCACCGCAGAAGAGGAGCTCCGCCCGGTGATGAACGGCATCTTCTTTGACGTTTCTGAAGATTCCATATCGATGGTGGCATCGGATGCCCACAAACTGGTGCGCTACTGGCTGCGAGACATCAAGAACCCGTCGGCTTGCTCTTTTATCCTCCACAAGAAACCGGCAGCCATCCTAAAGAACATTCTGGCCAAGATAGAAGATGAGGTTGTGATCCGCTTTGACAAGCGCAACGCCTTCTTCTCTTTTGGAAACACCCTGCTGGTGTGCCGCCTCATTGACGGTAACTACCCCGCATACAAGTCGATTCTCCCCAAGAACAATCCCAACAAGATGATAATCAACCGCGCCGAGCTGCTTGGCGCCGTGCGCCGAGTGGCGGTTTACTCCAACCAGGCCACAAGCCACGTGTTGCTCAAGATTGCCGGCGGCGAACTGATGATATCTGCGGAGGATACCGGCTACTCTATCTCCGCATACGAACGTCTCTCCTGCGAATATGACGGAGTACCGTTGGAGATAGGCTTCAAGGCCCCTTTCCTTGCCGATATCCTGAACAACTTCTCTTTCGAAAACGTGTGCATAGAGATGGCCGACAACTGCCGGCCCGCGCTGATTGTCTCTGCTGACGGCAACAATGCTTCAGAAGACCTGAGCGCACTGCTGATGCCAGTAATGATATAAAATACAGCCACAGATGCAGCTGAACCTGAAACGCCCCCTGCTTTTCTTCGATATCGAAAGCACGGGGCTTAATGTTGCCACCGACCGGATTGTAGAGATATCGATGGTAAAACTGATGCCTGACGGTACCCGCGAGGTAAAGACCCGTCGTGTAAACCCGACGATACACATCCCGAAAGAGGCTCAGGACGTGCACGGCATCAGCGATGAAGACGTGAAGGACGAACCCACCTTTGCCCAGCTCTCCAAGAGTATCCTGGCGTGGATGGAGGGGTGCGACATAGCCGGCTACAACTCTATCAACTATGATATCCCCCTCCTCACAGAGGAGTTTATGCGCGTAGGGCTTGACCCCAAGTTCCGCGAGCGCAACCTTATTGACGTGCAGGTGATTTTCTACAAGCACGAACCCCGCACCCTCTCCGCCGCATATAAGTTTTACTGTGACAAGAACCTGGAGGACGCCCACTCCGCCGAAGCCGATACTCTGGCCACCCTCGAGGTGCTTGAGGCGCAGCTGGACCGCTACGGGGACCTCACCAACGACGTTGCAGAACTGGCCAGATACACCCGCCGAGAGAAGATGCTCGACTATGCCGGCCGCATAATCCTGAACGACAAGGACATTCCGGTTTTCAACTTTGGCAAGCACAAGGGAAAACCTGTAGCGCAGGTACTGGCGGACGAACCCAGTTACTTCAGCTGGATGCAGAACGGGGATTTTACCCGGGACACCAAGGCTGTGCTGAGCAAGATAGCCCTCGAGAGCAAGAATGAACATAATCGTTTTTAAGCGGGACGGAAGCTGGTGCCACAGGCCTGACTCAAGTCTCAACCATATCTACCTGGACTACTACCGTCCCGAATTTGTACAGCGGTCGGAGGTGGTCCCGGTGGTATATACCAGAATTGTAAAGGCTGGAAAATGCATTCCCTTAAGGTTTGCCCAGCGTTATTTTGGCGAGTTTGCCCTGGGCTGCACCATCAACGATACCACACCCGGAGTAAGCGAGCCGATGGCCTCCTCCCTGGACTTCACGTCGGTAATGGGGATGGATTTTTTCCCGGCCATAGGGTTCAACGACAACCGCCTCAGCCTTGAGATAAACGACTCTGAGACCTGCGTGATCTCTACCTCCTCTCTGGCAGATGAGTTCTGCAAGGCTATATCGGCCATTTCACAGCGTTCTACCATCCGCCTGGGCGATATAGTGGCCATGGAGGTCGGCCCGGCCAGAGAGATTGCCCCCGGCGACACGGTTTCTCTGTGCCGGGATGGCGAGAGACACACGCTCAAGATAATCTAGAACCAAGGTATTGCACCGCGCCTCTGGCTGCCAGTACACCCGTAGAGAACGCGAATTGCAGGTTATATCCCCCGGTGTCGCCATCAATGTCCAGCACCTCTCCCGCAAAGAAGAGTCCGGGACGGTTACGGCTGGCCATCGTACGGGCCACCACCTCATCCAGACTCACCCCGCCGGCTGTAACTACGGCCCTGCGATACCCCACATAATCTGCTATACTGAATTTCCACTCCTTGATGGCTGCCGCCAGATTAGCAAGATTGAGACTGTTGCCATCGGCAAAAGGTTCCACCAGCTGCTGCGGCATAAATTTGCGCAGGAGGTCGGCCTTCTTACTCTCAAAATTGTATTTGTTAACCCCGAGAGCAGCAGCCTCCCTGGCCACGCGCTCTTTGAACAGGTCCAGCGGGACAGCGGGTTTGAGATCTATGAAAAGACTCACCTTGTCTCCGTTTATCAATGCCCATACAGCCCTGCGCGAGAGCTTGAACCCAACAGGACCTTCGATTCCTCCGTCGGTAAACTGCAAATCGCCAAACTCAAACTCTACCATATCCCGTCCCACATAGAGCGATGCCGAGATGTTGATCAGCGTAATATCCTTGAGGCGGATGTCATAACCGGCGGGTATAAGTGCCGTGAGCGACGGAAAGGTTCTCTGGATGGTGTGGCCAAAACTCTTTGCAATTTCATATCCGTCTCCCGTGGAGCCGGTAGTCGGATATGACAGACCGCCGGTAGCAACTATCACCGTTCTTGACAAAATATGGGCAGATGAGAACCTGGTGCCGGTACTGCTGACATAACTGATCTTGAACCCCTCCCCTTCGGCAGAGACATTGTTCACGTCACAACCCATCATCATCTGCACCCCAAGCTGGCGCAACCGGCCGTCCAGTGCGTCCACTATGTCCGACGCACGCATACTCTCCGGGAATACCCTTTCATCGCGGGTGAGAACCAGCTTCACCCCGAGCTTCTCGAACATAGCGATCACAGCCTCGTTGGAAAACTCGTAAAATGCCGGCTTGAAGAAAGACGGCTTGTTATGCAGATGTGTGGAGAACTGTGACCACCGCTTGGCGTTGGTGAGATTACACCTCCCTTTGCCGGTGAGCATCAGTTTACGCCCGATCCGGTCGTTTTTATCTAACAAAACCACACTGGCGCCGGCTTCTGCAGCCTTGATTGCTGCCAGGCAACCCGCCGCCCCCGCTCCTATCACTAACACATCCACTATCACCATTATAAGATCATAACCTTTATACTATTAACCCCACGCGCATTATAAAGTATCTTCATTACTTAAAAATAGTTCCACTGCCCAGCAGTTCGCCCTCTTCTGTATACCAGGCTGCAAACTGGCCGGGAGTGACGCCGCGCTGAGGCTTCTCGAAACTGACATACATCCTTCCCCGGGTGCATATCAGTCGTGCCCGCTGCAGCGGCTGGCGGTACCTTATACGCACCAGATAGTCGCGTTCCTCACCCGGAGCCATCGCCATATCCGGCCTTATCCAGTGGACATCTGAAGCATCAATCCACAACGCCCTGCGATATAGTCCCGGATGGGACTGCCCTTCACCCAGATAGACGATATTCTCTGAAGCGTCCTTGGCAATCACGAACAGCGGCTCCTTGTGGCCGCCGATATTCAACCCGTGGCGCTGCCCGATCGTATAGAACTGAGCCCCTATATGCCGCCCCACCACCTTGCCATCGCTCTTATGATAGACGTATGGTTCCGCCTTTGCTTCCAGAGTATCACGGCTTGGAAGACCGGTGTAAAAGTCGCGGAATATCTCCACTGCATCCCCCTCCTTTGCCTTGAGCTGCTGCTGGAGGAAGACGGGCAAATCTACCTTACCCACAAAGCATATCCCCTGCGAGTCTTTCTTGTCTGCACTGGGCAGATCCGCTTCGCGGGCTATCGCCCGCACCTCCGGTTTGGTAAGATGCCCTATCGGGAACAGCGCACGGCTGAGCTGCTCCTGGTTCAACTGGCACAGGAAATAACTCTGGTCCTTGTTGCCGTCAGCACCGGCCAAAAGGCGGTAAACGGCATTACCGGATGCATTGCAAGTTACCTCCTTACGGCAGTAGTGACCGGTAGCCACCATATCGGCACCGAGTTCGAGGGCGTGCTTTAGAAAAGCGTCGAACTTGATTTCACTGTTGCACAGGACATCTGGATTTGGGGTGCGGCCGGCGGCATATTCGCCAAACATATAATCCACCACCCGCTTGCGGTATTCTCCGCTCAAGTCCACAAAGTGGAACGGAATATCTATCTTGCGAGCCACCATCCGGGCCACGGAGAGCTCCTCCTCCCACTCGCAATCGCCGTGAAGGGTGCCGGTGGAATCATTCCAGTTCTGCATAAAGATGGCAAACACGTCGGCGCCCTGCCGCTTGAGAAGCAGCGCCGCAACACTCGAATCGACCCCGCCGGATAATCCTACCGCAATCTTCTTTCCTTCAAACATATTTTGCCAGCAATAAAAAAATACCTACTTTTGTGCCGGGTAAGTCATATACGACCAGCTCCCTTTGAACTCCCCCAGGGCCGGAAGGCAGCAAGGGTAGAAGGTTGTAGCGGTGCGATATATTCAGCTTACCCATTTTTTATTAT
>CAMKTW010000131.1 GCA_946415795.1 uncultured Bacteroidales bacterium | reverse complement strand
CCTGATTGTGGCTGTATACGAACTGGGCGTAACAGAGATTATGGTGGTGGCACACACAACCTGCGGCGCCTGCCATATGAGCTTTGCTCATTTCCGCGAGGAGATGACAAAGCGCGGAATAACTGAAGCAGAGATGAACCGCACAGACATAAATCTGGATGAATGGCTTGAGGGCTTTCACGACACTGAAAGTTCTGTCCGCAACACTGTATCGACGATAATTAATCATCCGCTGATGCCCGCGGACATAACCGTGCGCGGCTTTATAATTGATTCCGCCACCGGCGAACTTAAAGAAGTCCTGGGATAGTAACTATTACCTGTTCTCGAAGTACTGCACCAGGGCGGTGTTGGCCAGGCGGATGCCGCCGGGGGTCGGATAGTCGCCGGTGAAGTACCAGTCGCCGTGATGGTCGGGACAGGCGCGGTGAAGACCGTCGATTGTCTGGAATACCATCTCGATGGGTGTATGGACGTCCTCGGGGCGCAACATCTCTACCATCTTGCGGTTGAGTTCTTCTTCGCTGAAGGGTTCGTACAAGCGCTTTACCGGCAGGGTCTGTTCCAAGGCGGGCTTGAGCAGTTCTGCCTTGCACTGTTCATACACTTCTTTCAGCAAATCTTTCCTGTCTGTCTCTTCCAGCAGGGCAATGCATGCGCGGAAGGCGATGAACTCCTCCTGGCGCGGCATGTCTATGCCGTAAAAATCGGGATAGCGGATTTGCGGCGCGCTGCTCACAATTACAATCTTCTTTGGATGGAGGCGGTCCAGAATCTTGATGATGCTCTCGCGTAGGGTCGTGCCTCGTACTATGGAGTCATCAATTATCACAAGATTATCCACTCCGGGCTCTATCACGCCGTATGTGATATCATACACGTGGGCGGCCAGATCGCGCCGCTCCTCCCCCTCTGCTATAAAGGTGCGCATCTTGATATCTTTCCAGGCTATCTTCTCAAAGCGGACATCGTGTCCTTGGCGCATCAACCCCTGCAGCATACCGTAGTATGCTACTTCTGCCGTGTTTGGGATGTAAGAAAACACTGTGTGGGCGATGTCTCCATCGACAGCCGCCTCTATGGCGGGGACAAGTTGTTCTCCCAGTTGCTTGCGCTCGCGGTAGATGTCGCAGTCGTTGCCGCGGCTGAAATATATCCGCTCGAAAGAGCAGGCTTTGGAGGGCGATCTGGCAGGAAGGATCGACGGGAATGAGATCGTGCCGTTACGCCTGACAATCAGCGCGCTGCCGGGTGCAAGCTCCTGAACATCCTCTGCAGACAGATTGAATGTTGTCTGGAGAACGGGCCTTTCAGAGGCCAGCGCCACGACCTCATCACTCTGACAGTAGAATGCCGGACGGATGCCCCAGGGGTCGCGCATAGCAAAGAACTCCCCGCTACCGGTGAGGCCGCAAACCACATAACCCCCGTCAAACATAGACATAGTGGTCTTCAGGACCTTGGTTATATCTACGTTGGAATCGATATAATTGGTGATGTCACGGCCCTGCAGCCCCATCAGGGAGGCGATTGAAAAGTTGCGCTCCACCTCGCGGTCCAGGCGGTGCCCCATCTCCTCAAGCATTATGTATGAATCACTGGCGGTGCGGGGATACTGACCCTGCGCGGCGAGGGTATCGAACACCTCGTCAATATTGGTCATATTGAAGTTGCCGCAGATGCAAAGATTCTTTGCACGCCAGTTGTTGCGGCGAAGGAACGGATGGACATATGTGAGCCCCTTTTTGCCGGTGGTAGAATATCGCAGGTGACCCATAAGAAGTTCGCCTTCAAACTCCTCCCCGGCCTCTGCAAATATCTCGGAAATTGCATCTTTGCCGAGTGCCTTGTGGCGGAACATATACTCCTCGCCCGGCTCCGCTTCCAGGTGTACGGAGGCTATGCCGGCCCCCTCCTGACCGCGGTTGTGCTGTTTCTCCATCATCAGATAGAGCTTGCCCGTCCCCCACTTGTCGCTTCCGTATTTCTCTTTATAGTACGATTCCGGTTTCAGAAGCCGGATCATCGCCACACCGCATTCGTGCTTTAAAACTTCCATTTTCAATACGCCTGGTTGTGGACGCCGGCCACTGCGCGGCCGCTGGGGTCGTTGAGCATTTTGAACGCCTCGTCCCATTCGCGGGCAATAGCTGTGGAGCAGGCAACGCTGGCCTCCTGGGGGACGCTTCTGGCGGCCGATTCAGACGAGAAGTGCTCCTCAAAAATGCTGCGGTAGTAGTATTCCTCTTTGTTGGCAGGCGGATTGATCGGGAAGCGCTCTGCAGCACGGGCCATCTGGTCGTCGCTCACCGCCTCAGAGGTTATCTGTTTCAAGGAATCGATCCAGGAGTAACCGACGCCGTCGCTGAACTGCTCTTTCTGCCGCCAGGCAATCTCGTCGGGCAGCATATCTTCAAATGCTTCCCGGAGTATCTTCTTCTCTACAGTGTCGCCGCTGCACATCTTGGCCTCCGGGTTGGTCCGCATTGCAACGTCCAGGAACTCCTTGTCCAGGAACGGTACGCGCCCCTCCACGCCCCAGGCGGAAAGGCTCTTGTTGGCGCGCAGGCAGTCATACATATAGAGTTTGGAGAGCTTGCGGACTGTCTCTTCGTGAAACGCCTGTGAAGAAGGTGCCTTATGGAAGTAAAGATATCCGCCAAAAATCTCATCCGCCCCCTCTCCGGAGAGGACCATCTTTATACCCATAGATTTGATTACTCTGGCAAGCAGATACATCGGGGTTGAGGCGCGCACGGTGGTAACGTCGTATGTCTCTATGTAATAAATCACATCCCGGATGGCATCCAGCCCTTCCTGGACGGTGTAGTTTATTTCGTGATGGACCGTGCCGATATGATCCGCCACCAGGCGTGCCTTTGCCAGATCGGGCGCGCCCTTCAGCCCGACTGCAAAGCTGTGCAGGCGCGGCCACCACGCACGGCTGCGGTCGTTGTCTTCTATACGGTTCTGCGAATAACGCTCGGCAATTGCTGATACTATGCTGGAATCCAACCCGCCCGAGAGCAGTACACCATAAGGGACATCGCTCATAAGCTGGCGCTTCACCGCATTGCGCAGCGCCTGCCTGATCTCTTCACTGTTAGCGGGGTTATCCTTAACATTTTCAAACTCCATCCAGTCGCGCCTGTAATAACGTGTCACCCTGCCATCCCCGCTCCAGTAGTAATGACCTGGCAAGAAAGGTTCGTAACGCTCGCACTCTCCTTCCAAAGCTTTCAGTTCGGATGCTATATAGACCTTTCCGTCAGGGTCATAACCGATATACAGGGGTATCACGCCAATCGGATCGCGGGCAATGAGAAAACTGTCGCGGGTCCTGTCATACAGCGCAAATGCATATATGCCGCTGAGCGACTCCAGCATCCCGGTTATCCGCTCGTGGGTAATCTCACCTTCGTCTGCCATTTTCTGGTAGAGGGCAAGTATCACCTCGCAGTCGCTGCCGGTAAGGAAACGGTATTTCCCGGCAAAACGCCTTCGGATGTCCTGATGGTTGTATATCTCACCATTGACGGCCAGCACCAGGGCCTCGTCCGGAGAGAAGAGAGGCTGCCGGCCGCTCTCGGGATCCACAATGCTCAATCTTTCGTGAGCGAGTATCGCACTGCCTCCACACCAGATTCCGCTCCAGTCGGGTCCGCGGTGCCTGATGCGGCGGCTCATCTCCAGAGCCTTCTGGCGAAGCTCATCCGACTGCCCTTCTATATTAAAGATACCTACTATTCCACACATAACTTGACTATTTTGAGATTGCTGCCTTTATAAAATCCACGAAGAGCGGATGTGGGTGGAGGACGGTGGTGGAGTATTCCGGATGGAACTGGGTGCCGATATACCAGCGGAGCGACGGGATTTCAACCATCTCCACAAGATCCGCATCGGGATTGATGCCCACACACTGCATACCGGCCTGCCCGAAAGCGTCGCGGTAGCTGTTGTTGAACTCGTAGCGATGGCGGTGGCGCTCGCGGATATCCTCTATACCGCCGTATGCCTGTAAAGCCCGGCTTCCTTTACGGACCACACAAGGATACTCGCCGAGGCGCATTGTCCCTCCCATCTGCGTTACGCCCTTCTGCTCTTCCATCAAATCTATGACGTTGTGCGCAGTGCCGGGATTCATCTCGGTGCTGTCGGCATCCGGGTATCCAAGCACGTCGCGGGCAAACTCAATAACCATCATCTGCATACCGAGGCAGATTCCAAAGCACGGGACATCATTCTCGCGGGCATACTTTGCCGCCAGTATCTTGCCCGCGATGCCCCGCTGCCCAAAGCCGGGACATATCACCAGGCCGTCCTGCAGACGCACCGTATCCCACGCGGTGTTCGCGGGATCGTCCAGCTGCTCCGAATTGATAAATGTGATGTTTATTTTACGGTTATTGTATGTGGCTGCGTGACTTAAGCTCTCGCTGATGCTCTTGTAGGCATCTTGAAGGTCGTATTTGCCCACAAGCCCTATGCTGACAGTCTCAGTGGCTCGGCTTCGCATCTCCAGGAAACGGTTCCACGCCCCAAGTTGCGGAGTCTCCCCAACGGGAATGCCCATCTTGCGCATTATTGCGGCATCGAGCCCCTGACGCTGCATATTTACCGGAACCTCGTATATGCTGGGCAGATCTTCGCTCTGTATAACGCACTCCAGATCGACATTGCAGAATCCAGCCACCTTAGCGCGCAAGTGGTCGTCAAGATGCTTCTCAGTGCGGAGAATCAGTATGTCGGGCTGGATTCCGTTTGCCAGCAACTCCTTGACGCTGTGCTGGGTAGGTTTAGTCTTGAGTTCGTCGGCCGCCTTGATATACGGGACATAGGTGAGGTGGATGCAAACGGCATCGCGCCCCATCTCCCACTTAATCTGGCGGATTGCCTCGAGGAACGGTGCGCTCTCTATGTCGCCGATGGTTCCCCCGATCTCAGTAATCACAAAATCGTATCCTTCTGTATCGCCCAGATATTTGATACGACGCTTGATCTCGTCAGTGATGTGCGGCACCACCTGGATAGTATGGCCCAGATATTCCCC
>CAMKTW010000130.1 GCA_946415795.1 uncultured Bacteroidales bacterium | reverse complement strand
TTAGGACAAGAGATTCTCAATCTCTAAATAGGAGTTCGATTCTCCTATCGACTACAAAATCCCCAGCTGCCCTTCAAGGGGCGGCTGTTTTTGTTTAGACACTATGAAAAAAGTCAGAGTCCGTTTCGCACCCAGCCCTACAGGCGCCCTCCATATCGGAGGTGTACGTACCGCCCTTTATAACTACCTGTTTGCCCGTCACAACGGAGGTGATTTCATACTCCGTATAGAGGATACCGACAGCCAGCGTTTTGTGCCCGGGGCAGAGGATTATATCATCGAGGCCCTCCAGTGGTGCGGCATAAAGGTGGATGAAGGTGTAGGGGTTGGCGGACCGCACGCCCCGTATCGCCAGAGCGAACGGCGCGACATCTATCTCAAATATGCCCTGCAGTTGGTTGAGAGCGGCAATGCGTATTATGCATTTGACTCTGCAGAAGAGCTCTCCGCCCTCAGGACGGCGTGTGAGAGCAAGGGGGAGACATTCTCTTACGATGCCAAAACCCGCGGGACGCTATGCAACTCGCTCTCGCTCCCAGCGGAGGAGGTGAAACGCCGTATCGACGCCGGTGACCAGTGGGTGATCCGCTTCAAGATGCCGGAGAACGAGGATGTCGAGATGGACGATATCATCAGGGGTCATATCACGATAAACACCTCGACACTGGATGACAAGGTGCTCTACAAGAGCGCTGACGCCCTGCCGACCTATCACCTTGCTAACATAGTGGACGACCATCTGATGGAGGTCACCCACGTGATCCGCGGTGAGGAGTGGCTCCCTTCGCTGCCGCTGCACTTCTTGCTGTACCGTGCTTTCGGGTGGACCGGCAGCCAGCCTTTGTTTGCGCATCTGCCGCTGCTGCTCAAGCCTCAGGGCCAGGGCAAGCTCAGCAAGCGTGACGGGGACAAGTTCGGCTTCCCGGTGTTCCCGCTGGAGTGGCACTCTCCTGACGGCGAGGTCTCGATGGGCTACCGCGAGAGCGGTTATCTCCCCGGGGCATTCGTGAATATGCTGGCGCTGCTCGGCTGGAACCCCGGTACAGAGCAGGAGATATTCAGTATGGAGGAACTTTGCGAGCAGTTTTCGCTGGACAAGGTGAGCAAGAGCGGCGCCCGTTTCAGCCCGGATAAGGCAAAATGGTTCAACGCGCAGTATATGCGCTCTGCAAGCGACTCTTTCCTGGCTTCACTCCTGGTACCGCAGCTCGCTCAGGTGGGTATTGAGACCACAGCGGAGCGCGCGGCCGACGCAGTGGCTATCATAAAGGAGCGCGCCACCTTCCCCAAGGACCTGCTGGATCTGACCATCTATATGTTCCGTGCGCCGGAAAGCTACGATGAGAAGAGCGTCGCAAAATTCTGGAAAGAGGAGAACGTTGCCTATATGCGCGACCTTCGTGGCATAATAGCCGATATGGAGGTGTTTGAAAGGGAGAGTGCGGAGCATCTGGTGCGTGAGTGGATAGAGGCTGGCCAGCTACCGATGGGCAAGATAATGAACTGCCTGCGCATAGCGATAATGGGAATAGGGCAGGGACCCGACATCTTCTCTATCTGTGAGTTTATCGGCCGCGACGAGACTCCGCGCCGTATAGAAAAGGCGCTGGAGACTCTATAATACCTTTACCAGGTCTTCGTAATAAGTCTTGCTGACGGGGATAAGTGTCCCTTCTTTAATGTCGAGTTCAGCTACGATAAGGTTCTCCTTGTCTTTGCGCAATGCCTTGATGTGTGTCGGATTGATGAAGTATGAGCGATGGCAGCGCAGGATGCCGTTGGAGGTGCAGATATCCTCGATGTTCTTCATAGAGGAGCGCATCTCGTAGGTTTTCATTTTCTCAGCCTCCGTATAGTGGATGGTGATATAGTTCTCGTCGGCCTTGATATAGAGGATATGGTCTGCGGCGACCACAAACTTCAAGTTGTGCCGGCTGTCGTAGAAATGTATCCTGGAGTCGTTGGCGACCGTTTCAGGGTCTATGCTCTTGACAGCGGAGAACCTGTAAGCCAGTTCTATGAAAAGATAAGGTATCAGCAGCGTCAGGAACAGATATGCGGCGGTTATTACCAGTATCTCCAGATACTGCTTCTGGAAATGTCCGATAAGGGAGATGTAGAGCGCCACAAAGAAGGAGGATACCACAATCTCCATCACGCACCAGATACGGTACAGATTGAGTGACATATGATTGATGGCACGGGTTAGATACAGCACGACCCTGGAGATTACCATCACCACCAGCAAAATGCACATCACCATAGTGATGTTGAAAGAGTAGGAGGCACGGGTGGTCTCTGTGTCCAGCAGGGAGTCAATGTGGAACGGGGTATAGAGCGCTGCAAAAACCAGCAGGAAAAACGGTACCACCAAAAAGTAAACTATCTGGGTAGTGAACTTCTTGAAGGTATGTGGCAGTGATTTCTGGGCTATCTGTCTGGGCATTCCGTCGGTTTGTCAAGTTGGCTTTCCGGCCGATATTCGTCACAAAAATACAAATTCCGTCACAATTTTACAATCTGGCACGTCCCTGAAAAGAATTAGACCGGCCTTGCAGCCGGTCTAAGAACAGTGAAAGAGAGAGTCGGGTGGAACAGATCAGAAGTTGACTGTCTGTTCTGCAACATCTATGTAATCCTTGACAGAGAGGGTGAATGTCAGGTTCTCCGATGTGAGGTCTTTGTCATCCTCCAGGTCATCATCCCCGTTGTCGTCCGGATCACCGGGGTCAGGCTCTGAGCCGTCATCTGGAATTCCAGCGCGGGTGATTGTGATGTCATACGAGTATGCGTGATTTCTCTTTACGCCGTAATGCCGGTCATAGGTCCCTTTGAATGCCGACGAATTCCAGGTGCTGCCGTTGTTGACGGGGAGTGACCAGTAATATGTCTGGCCGTTTATGTCGCCCTTTATGCAGAGTCGTATCGCCTCCCTGCCGCCTGTGCTGCCCTGGGTGGTCCTTTCGTAGCAGAAGAAATGGTGGCTCTGGGTCCCTTCTGAGCCGCTGGCTATGCTTCCGATGGCATCATATACTTCAAATTTGTCCCGGTTCGCAGGGAAAAGACCAGATGTGTAACTGGTGCCGGGCTTTCCGTTATAGCCCATTGTCGTGGGATAATTCTTGATATAAACCGCCACGTTGCTGACCGTCTTCCCCTCCAGTGCTCCGGTAAGCTGGAACTTGAGCGAGTTCACGCTTATCTTGCTCACCAGCCTGGTGGCGGCGATCGCTACGTTGGTGGATGTGGGCGAGATGTTTACGTGGTTTTCGCCGATCATTACCATATCGTCCAGACCTTCGTTCTCCAGTTGCGATACTGTCGCCCAGATAGCCTCCGGAGTCGAAATGTCGGCGAAGGAGAATTCGCTGTTGGGGTTGATGATCGCGATAAAGTCCCGCAGGCCGGGTGTTACGCTGATAGTTCCGGTGTTGGATGTCACCCGTGCCGATCCGTCCAGGCGATTGCCGTCAAAGGCGAACACATAGGCGGTGTTGATGATGTCATCTTCAATGCCTTCGGTCGCTTTTGTGGCGTGTCCGATTGAAAAGTTAACTACCACCTCTTTTTCTTTTTCACAGGCTTGCTGCTGATCCATCTTTCCGCACGAGGCCATAACCGCTCCCGTCACAAGCGCCAATAACATAATGTTTCTTTTCATCGTTTTGTTTTTTAATGGTTTATAATTGTTTTGCTGAAACAGCCCATATTGAACCGTATTCAATACGTTATGTCTATCGTGGCGTGGCTTGTCCAGTCGGAAACGGTAACTGTCAGGAATATGCTGCCTGCGCCCATCACAAGGTCTATGATTACCGGTTTCTGGTTTGCAAGAGAGATGTTTTCTCCTATCTGGTAGAGTTGTTCCCCCAAAGGGTAGCTGACCATACCCGGAATCCCGTCACTTTTGAAATGCAGTTCCAGAACGGCGTCCGTGGCGCTGGGCTGAGTCATCATCAGAGCGCTGAACTGGTAGTAGCCTGTATTGCGCACGGGAGATGCAACTCTTGCGGGATATATATTCCCGTCCTCAGGAATAGCGCTGCCGTTGAAGTCAAAGCTGCGGCTCACCCTGGTTATCACGGGCTGAACGTCAGATATCCCCTGCAGCATCCCGCGTACGATAATCGTAATAGGGATGTGCTGCCTTGCAGGCTCCACGGTTATGTACATATCCTCGCACCGTGTGGTCAGCCTGCGATAGTCGCTCCAGAGGCTGTCCGGTCTCTCCCCGGTCGCTATGGTGCGGCTGTCGCCGATGATGGCAGATCCCTTCAGATTGCCCCACGCGCAGAAGTCAATCTCATCTTTATCCACCTGCATTATCAGAGTGTCACCAATTGCGTACTGCGGTACTGTAGTCCAGCGTGCCTCGCCGTTTCTGCCGCTGGTCATTATGTCCACTTTGCCTATTGTGCTGATGTCAATCCGGCTCAGGTCCACGTGGAGATAGCACGGGCACTTGCTCCTGTCTTCCTTGACGCACGAGCAGAGCAGGGATACGGCCATTGCGGCAATTATTGCTTTTCGCATCATCTTTACAGTTTTATCCTTATTGCCACGATTATGTCAGACGGAAAGATGGCAATTCCCTTGCGCCTGTCTTTGAGCCTTCCACAAACCGGGCCCCGGTAAAAAGAGGTCCGGTGGAAGGCCGCCGCTACACCTGCTCCGAGCGACAGCGACAGCCGGTCAGAGAGGGCGAAATCGTATCCTGAGAGCAATTCCGCCCCCGCCAGGTTGCCGTCTATGTATTGTTCAAAGCAGGGCAGGGCTAAACTATATTCACTTACTACTATCCCGGTTCCGGTCCACCAGCCGTGCCATACTGAGTCCACCCAGTACCTTACACCTGCCGACGGGGTCAGTTGTCTTATATGTACCTGATTACTGGTTCCGGCCGCATAGGTGAAGGGGTTGTATTTGATTCCGGCCTGGACGCTCCAGTGGCCTCCGGTCGCCAGTTGCAGTTCTGCGTTTGCGGTACCCAGCAGTAACCAGGTGGGGACATTTGTGGATACGCACCAGCCGCCGCCTCCGTTGTGCGCCATTGCAGGGGTGCAAGTGCCGGTCAGCAGGGTGGCG
>CAMKTW010000129.1 GCA_946415795.1 uncultured Bacteroidales bacterium | reverse complement strand
TCACCGCTTTCGCACAGAAAGGTGTCCAGTACAGTCAGATAGTTGTCCAATCACTGCAGGTAATTCCCGGCGAGGAGTACACCCGCGTAATCAACTATATCAAGGACTTTGCAAACAATGCCAACGGTGACCTCGATGACAAGTATCTTTCCGAGGTTGTCCTCAAACTCGGTGTGCCCCTGCTGCAGGATGCCGATACCGACGTGAATACGGTTGCAGCGGAACTCAACAAACTCTACAAGGATACTGCTGCACAGGGCGTCGTTGCATTTATGGGTCACGGCAACCCCGACAGCTACGACACATACAAGGCAAATATACGTTATACCCAGCTGGAGGAGGCACTCCAGCTCTACAGCAAGAACTACTTTGTAGGTACTGTTGATATGATGGATAACTTCAAGACCGACGTATATGAGCGTATGCAGGCTGCCGGTATTTCCAGCGGAAAGGTATTCTGCCACCCTCTGATGTCAATTGACGGCGACCACGGGCACAACGACATGGCCGGCGACGATGACGCGTGGGATAATGGCTTCGAGGCCAACGATGAGGGTGAAGTGGAAGACACCTCCTGGAAGATGTATTTCCACCATATGGGTTACACTTGCAACGACGAGACTATGATCAACAAAGGTCTGCTGGAGTTGCCCACCATCCGTCAGATCTGGATGAACCACACCAAGGACGCAATTAACGGCGAACCCCTCGACTACTATCACTCCAAGAATCCTGAGGAGTAGAAAAATGCTAGAGTTGTAACAGCTCAAGCAGTTCGGACATGGTGACCGCAAGGGTGGCGTTCGCGCCGCCCTTGCTTATTTTATAACCGCCGGCAGGCAGTGCCTCGACAGTGACATCAGACTCAACGTCGTCACCGGCCAGGATACCGTTGCGCCGTAAAGCCTTGGCGGCCATCGCACAAGCTGTGGCGTCACCTTTGAGCCGGATCTTGTCGTGGTATTCAGGCTCGACACGATAGAGTCCGGTTACCTTCTCAAACGCCACCCCCTTGCGGGTGAAGAAGCCGTCCAGGGTGCCGTCCATCGCCAGGTCTTCAGGGGTACCCGCCACTACCCCGCGCCCCCTTGCCATCAGCCAGAGCCGGTCGGCCATCTGCAGCGCCAGTTCCAGGTCGTGTGTCGAGAGGAAAATCGTCTTGGACATCTCAGCGGCAAGGCGGTGCAGCAGGTGGAGTATCTCCACTTTGCTGGGATAGTCGAGGAATGCTGTCGGCTCGTCCAGGAAGATGACCGGGGTCTCTTGCGCCAACGCCTTGGCTATCATCACCTTCTGCCGTTCTCCATCGGAGAGGTTCTGCACCATCCTTCCTGCCAGCGGCTGTATGCCTACCTGATGCATAGCGTAATCTACCTTTTCCCGATCCCCGGCCGAAAGGCGGCCCCAGAAACCGGTATAAGGGCTGCGTCCCATCCCGACAAGTTCCTCTACTGTCATATTCTGCAGACTGGTGCGCTCGGTGAGCACCACGCCTATTACAGTAGCGAGTTCCCTCTCACGGTACTGCTTCAGAGACTTGCCCATTATCTTGATTTCTCCGCCCAGTGCGGGCTGGAACCCGGCCAGAGTACGCAACAGTGTCGATTTACCTGCACCGTTTTCACCCAGCAGGCAGGTCAGATACCCGCTGCGAAGAGTGTCGGTGATGCCTTTGGCCACCACCTTGACAGAATTCTTGCCGGAGTACCCTATGGCCAGATCTTTAATGGCAATCGTATCTGTGTGTTTCATTCTGCGTAATCTTCTTTTCTACGTTTATACAGCACTGCAGCCACGACAGGTGCACCTATCAGGGCTGTCACAGAATTGACCGGGAGCGCCCCCTCGAAGCCCGGCATACGGGCTATCAGGTTGCAGAGCAGGGCCAAGGCCGAACCTGCCAGCAGCGATGCCGGCATAAGGGTACGGTGATCGCTGGTTTTGAAAATGCCGCGGCAGAGGTGCGGCACCGCCAGGCCGAGGAACGATATGGGGCCGCAGTATGCAGTGACGACAGCCACCAGCACTCCGGCGCACAGAATCACAGTCATACGGGCGCGGCGCACATTGAGACCGAGATTGCGGGCATATCCGTCGCCCAGAAGCAACAGGTTAAGTATCTTCACCAGAAACATCGACAGCGGCAGCAGCACCGCCATAATAATCACAAATGTCATAACCTGTCCGCCCGAGACGCGGGAGAAACTGCCCAGACCCCATACCACGTATGAGCGGACATCCTCCTCCGCGCTGAAAAACTTGAGGACTCCGATGATGGCGGTGGCCACATAGCCGATCATCACGCCTATTATAAGCAGGGTTACGTTGCCCCTCACTTTCTGCGCTATATAGACTATCAGCAGCATCACCGCCATAGCACCTATTATCGCAGCCATCGTCATCGCGACCTCTCCCATATAGCCGATGCTGCTCAGGGCGACGCCACCCAGACGGCCGGAGAGGAGAACCACAAACGCCACGCCGAGGCTCGCCCCGGAACTGACGCCAAGCACTGATGGACCTGCCAGGGGGTTGCGGAAAACGGTCTGCATCTGCAGTCCGGCCACGGCCAGTCCCGCCCCCGCAACCAATGCCGTCAAAGCCTGAGGGAAGCGGGATTTGAGAATGATGTTCTGCCAGATAAGGTCCACTTCCCCTCCTGAGATGGCTTTCCAGACAGAAGCGGCAGGGATGGCCACCGAGCCGAGCAGCAGGTTTGCGAAGAACAGCAGCAGGATTGAAGCTGCGAGAAGTATCATCCAGATAGCGACGTTCCTTTTCATTGCAGCAGCGAATAAAAAACAGGTTGATAGTCAGCCGGCAACAGCTCGGGATGCAGGATATGTATCAAATCCGACAGCACCACATCGGGCTGCATCGGCATATTCTCATAAAATGGCCTCTGACGCATATTGCAGTAAATCACGCCTTTTTTCTTGAAGGCATTCAGGTCGGCATAGCGGGCATCTTCTGCCTTGAGGGCCTCGTAGCTGAAATCGCCGTCGTAGCTGTTCACTATGCGCCAGTACTGCGCGCCGGCGGTACGGCTGTAAACACTTTCAAAGTCCAGGTTCATTCCGCCGGAATGATCGTCGTCAGGCAGGAAATACTCGCCTCCGGCATCACGGAAAATCTGCGCCAGGAAACTGCGGCCGCCGCCGACATACCAGTTGCCTCCGTGCAGTTCACCGCTGAGCACTACCGGGCGCTCCCTTACCTCCGACGTCAGTTGCCTGAGGTCGTTGTAGCGCCTTTCGATTCCGTCGAATATTTCGCTGGCTTTCTCCTCCCCTCCTGTGAGCAGACCCGCGAACTTGATCCACTCCGCCTGACCGAGCGGTGTGTTCTCTTTGTAGCCCAGATGCGGCACCAGGGGGATATCTACGCCCGTGAGGGCCTCATAGCCACCTCGTTTGAAAGGAGATATCAATATCAGATCGGGGTTCAGTCCAAGTATCACTTCACTGTCAAAATTCCCCTCTATGCCAATTTTGCGGGCGCGTCCGTCCTCAAGACGCTGCTTCATATCGGCATTAAAGAGGTGGCGGGTGCTGGTGATGCCCACTACGTTGTCCAGACTGCCCAGACATATAAAGCTTGACAGCTGCAGCGAAGTCATACAGACTATCCGCTTCACCGGGACCTCCAATAATGTGTAACCTTGAGGGACTTGGGCCGGCTTTGTACCTCGTTTGACAAGCATAAAGCGGAAGGCATCGGCGCGCTCCTTTTGCGGGTCGCTGACTTCCACCAGACAGCCGCCATCTACGTAGCGGACGCTGAAACCCCGGGCGTATTTTATCTGGACAGCACCTTCAGCAATCTCCGGCAGCGATACGGCAGTATTGGCGCGCTTTGAGCCACCACGGCATCCGGCAAGTGAAAGTGCTATGACCGCGCATAGTATTATCGACATCAATCGTTTCATAATCAGTCCCATAGCATCAATAACCCATTATCACCCCAGTAAAGATGGGTGTAGCCTGCAATCACGTTCTTATAGCGGTATAAAGGGGTGCTCACTCTATTGCCACGGACATCAGCCTGCTCTGCTATTGAAGGGAGGGCGCCGGGTTCAACCACGTCTGAATAGTGAAATTCGTGACCTTTGTATTCCGCACCATTGCTCAGTTTTACCGTTCTGTAGCCAAGGTGAAGCCTGGCATCCTTCATTGTGGTCTCTACTGGTAACACGCCGCACATATCCGTCTTTCTCCCATCTCCCGATTCAATGGATTTTGAGAGGTATATCATCCCACCGCATTCTGCCAGGATACGGCCGCCTTCCTCTGCATATTCACCTATCTGGCGCATCAGTTTCCTGTTCTTGGCGAGTTGTTCTGCAAACAGCTCCGGGTAGCCTCCGGGCAGGTAAAGCAACTGCGTTTCCGGGAGCTGATCGCCGGCCAGGGGGCTGAAGTATGTCACCTGCCCCATCTGAGCGAGATATGCCAGATTCTCGCAATATGTGAAGTTGAAGGCCTCGTCGCGTGCCACGGCAATGCGTAAAGAGCCTTTTATGGGGCTGATTCCTGCATTTGGTTCCACAAAAGGGATGTTGAAAGCATTTAGCAGCGAATCAATATCGACATTCGCCTCCACTAAATCGGCGGCGCGGCAAATCCACTCCTCCATCTCCTTTTGCTTCGCGATGGTCAGACCCAGATGACGCGAGGGAACTTCCAGATTCTCCTGACGGGGCAGACATCCAAAACAGGGCAGAGCGGCATCTTCTGCCGCCTGCAGCAACAGCCTCTTATGTCTGTCAGAAGCCACCTGGTTAAACACCACGCCCATTACATTAAGCCCCGGCATAAAGGACTTCATACCGTGCAACTGAGCTGCAACGGTATATGCGGTGGACTTTGCCCCGACTATCAGCAATACCGGGATATCCAGCGATTTTGCCATCTCCGCAGTACTGCCCCGGCTGCGGTCAAATCCGTCAAAGAGGCCCATCACACCTTCCGTGACACAGACGTCTGCATCAGCGCCATAGCGGCCGTAGAGACCGTCGACTCCATTTGAGAGCCAGTTATCCAGATTGACCGATTCCTTGCCCGCCGCACGGGTGTGAAACATAGGATCGATATAG
>CAMKTW010000128.1 GCA_946415795.1 uncultured Bacteroidales bacterium | reverse complement strand
TAAGAATACAAACTCCAAGACACAACTCTATCCAAATATGTATTTTGGTGCAGAATTTAAAATCAACCTATAAATCAAATTATTATGAAACGTATTGTTAAGTTTTTGGGAATCGTGGCCGTAGCTGCCGCAGCCCTGATTGCAGTCTCCTGCGACAAGGAAGAAACTGCAAAGAATTACAACCTTTCCGTAAAGATCATCTTCCCCGAAGGCGTTGAAGAGTTGGAAGACCTCGTGGTTGAGGCGGTAAAGGGCACCACTACCAACACCCTTGAACTTTCTGCCGTTGACCAGGCAATCGTCGCTTCTGCATCTCTCCCCCAGGGTGATTACAAAGTATCTGCAAGCGGAGCCATCTCTTCTGCAAAGAAGGCTGTCGGCGCCGCAGAAGTTTCTCTCTATGCCGATACAGAGATTGAGATTACGCTGAGCATTGCTTCTGCATCGCCCATCGTTATCAAAGCCGTTCAGTACACTCCCGGCAAGCAGTATTACATCCTGCCGCTCAGCGATACCTGGATCGAGCTTGTAAACAACTCTGACGAGGTACAGTATCTCGACCAGATCATCCTCATCGGCGGTATGGGCCGCCAGACCGGCCCCAACGCATGGCAGGCAAACGGCTATGAAAACCTCTATGGCGGTGTAACCCAGAGCCCTGTATATGCATTCCCCGGCAACGGTACCGATTATCCCCTCCAGCCCGGCGCAAGCGTAGTTATCGCCAACGCTCCTATCGACCACAGCGCTCAGGGTGAGGGCTTCGAGAATTGCGCAGACCTCTCCAAGGCAGACTGGGAGTTCTATGCATCATACAATGCAAAGGACACCGACTATGAGGGTATTCCCAACATGGAGCTCGTACATTGTCCTTTCACCAGCCAGCTGAACTGGGGCCAGAACTTCTTCGCATGGGCAGGTCTGATTGCCAAACTCCCCGAAGGTGTGACTCCCGCAGAGTATGCTGCAAAAGAGGAGAACCTCATGACCACTCCCGGTACCACTACTTCTTACCAGTATCTGATGATCCCCAGCGAGTATGTTCTCGATGCAATCGATATCTGGGAGGCAGATGCTGAAGAGCACTACCCTGTATTCCTCCCCGTCGATGACGCTGAGGGCATCCTTGGCCCTGAAGCATGGAGCGGACAGGCTGTTCGCCGCAAAGTGACCAGGATTGAGAATGGCCGTGCTTATTATAAGGACACCAACAAGTCTTCTGACGACCTCGTCGTTGAGAAAGTCGTCCCCGGCGCTGTTCCTACTCAAGTAGATGCTGAATAAGTTTTATACGATTTGTGCAAGCCTCCTGCTGCCGTTGCTGTTTGCTCCGGCAGGGGAGGCTGCTGCGCAAGTCTGGCACTATGAGAGGGAGAACGGAATAAAGAACGTCCGTAGCGAAAGTTCTTCCCCTGCCTCCCTGTTTTACAATCCAACCGAATCCTGGAATGCGGCCGTCGCATCCTGGAATTATGAGAGCGGCGCTTTTCACAGGCCTGACAATCCGGCCGGGAAAAGTGAGCTGGACCTCTCTGTCCAGGAACTCGGCACCTTTTCCCGTTTCCGTACAGCCGGGAGCCTCAGATACAGGAACACAAAGGATTTTGACCGCAACTGGAGTTCCCTTATCGGCAACGATCCCGACAATCCGTACATAATCTGCGATACCCTTGCGGACAACTCAATCACGGAGCGCTTTGATATAGCCGGTTCACTTACCTGGAATTTCAGTGACGGCTGGGTCGCCGCAGGCAAGGTGGGTCTCACTACCGCGACCCTCTCCGACAACAAGGACCCCCGTCCCAAGAACGATATATCCCGTATCCCAATTACTCTCGCTGTTGAACGTAGTCTGGCAGGAGGATGGGCTGTAGGCGTTTTTGGCGGAGCAGAGCTGTTCTTCTCAAAGTTTACCAACTACCTTGAATATGGCCAGAAAGCATACCGGTATTATAAGATGAAGGGTATGGGCGATTTCTTCGCCTTCAGTTCTTCCGAGAGTTCCAGCTCCCCCCGTGAATACTCCGGCACCACTTTCACCGCCGGCGTGAACGCCAGTGTGGCGAAAGACAGGATAGAGAGTTTCACCGAGGTCGGCGCTTACTTTGGGAATGAGAATGCCAGGGATGGCGGGTCAGCCTATGAGTGGAAAGCCGGGGACTACAGATTTACCCGGATCTGCTTCCAGCAAAGGTTGGACATGAAGGGCGATCTCAGGCAGAGCATCCGCCTGAATGCCCAGGTCAAGATGACCCAAGGCTACTGGTACGACCAGAAAAAAAAGGTTGATACCGAGCACGGCAATATTACCTATTACGAGATAATGAGCGGCCCGTACAAAAACAACGACGCCATGCGTATCGTTGCAAATGCCGAATACGGTATAGGCAAGGATGCTGACTGGCACGCAGCCCTTGGCGCCGGTTTCCAGACTGAGAATAATACCCATTATTCTGACGGCTCCCCCTGCGTCCAGAAATGGTCGCTGGCCAGCATTAATGCAAACGGGTGGAAGACCTTCCGGATGAGGCACAGCCTGCTAGATTTTTCTGCTGCCGCAGGATATACCCTTCCCCTTGGAAAAGCTGTTTATGCCAGCGGCAATACAGCCCCGGCAAAGCAGGATATCTCCGGAAAGTATGTGGCTCCAATCTTCGCTTACCAAACAAGCGGCAAGTTGTCTGCATCTGTCAGGGCAGACTGGGTGTTTGCTTCACTCAAGGCCCTCCGGCCGGGTCTCTTCATAAAAGGGAATATGCTTAAACAGATGGGACCTGCGCCTCAGTGCCCGGAATTGGAAGGGACATCATTTTATGGTTTCTCTTTAGGCGCGTTCCTGGTTTTTTAAATAAAACGAAATGAATATCCGATCGACCGTGGCGGGAATAACTGCCACTATGTTGCTCTTCATATCGGCCTCCTGCTCCCACCGGGCGGGGGTCGCCATAGTTATTGACCCCGACAGTGAGCGGGAGGCCGCCACAGAACTGGCTGCATACGAGAATGCCCTGCGCGAGGCGGACGGCTACAATGTTATCCGGCTCTGCGAGGATTGGCAGAGGCCGGAAGACATCAGGGCAAAGCTGAAAGATCTTTATGAAAATGGAAAAATATGCGGAGCCGTTTTTGTCGGCGATATTCCCATTCCTATGGTCCGGGATGCGCAGTTCTTCACAAGCGCGTTCAAGATGGACCAGACACGTCCCCGCAAAGAGTCAAGTGTGCCGTCCGACCGCTACTACGATGACTTTGACCTGGAGTTCGAGTATATAGACAAAGACACCGACGGGGATCCATATTTCTATTATACGCTGAAATCCGGCAGGGAGATCCCCCTGGATCCTGATATATTCAGCGGGCGTATCCGACCCACAGATACCGAGGGCTCTTCCCGCTACGACAAGCTGCGCGCATACCTGCTGAAGGCCGCCCGCGCGCACGAGAATCCCGACCGTCTGGACCATATTTTTGTGTTTAACGGTTCCGGCAGCATAGCCGAGAGTAAACTGGCGCATATGGACGAGCAGATGGCCCTGCGCGAGCACTTCCCCTGGATGAAGTCTCTTCCCGACGCCTTTACCTATATGGACCATAAGGATTATGATCCGCTCAAGGCCCGCGTCAAGAACGAACTGATGCGCCCGGAGCTGGATATAGCCATCCTTCACCATCACGGCGACTATGACACCCAGTATTTCAAGGTAAAGCAGGAAGATAACCTTACTCTTGATGACTTTGGCGCCTTCCGGCCTGAGGCAAAGATTGTGATAATGGACGCCTGCTACAACGGGGCTTTCAATATGCCCGACTGCATTGCCAACGAGTACATTTTCCAGGACGGTGCTACGCTCGTTGCCTGGGGCGGCTCCGTGAACGTACTTCAGGACAAGTGGCCCGACGAATTCCTCGGCCTCACGGCCCAGGGGTACCCAATCGGTGATGTCAACCGCTTCGCCCCCTATCTGGAGATGCATATAGTGGGTGACCCCACATTCAAGTTCTGCACAGAGCGGATAGACAACTCTGCAGACAAGACCTGCCTCAAGATACGGCACGGGAAGATGAGCCCCCGCAAACTGATGGAGATTCTCAAAGACTCTCCTGTCTCGCTGGAGAGGCACGAGGCGTTCAATGCCATAATCCGCAGCGACTGCGACCGCTCCATAAAACTGGAGGCAGTAAGGACTGCCCTGGATGACAGCGCAGAGCAGGTGCAGCGTGAGGCGGTAAACTGCTTCGCTCCGATGGGCGATCCTGAGTTGATTCCGCTTGTTGCCCGTATCACTGCAGAAAACAATTCCTCTGCCCGTATCCGCCAGAACACTAACGAGAGCCTGCAGTTTTTTCCCGCAGACCAGATGCGTTCTGCCATCTTCGCGACCCTGGATTCCCTAGCCCTTCAAAGCGCTGACACCACTTACTTTGAGAATGTACGCAAGATTGCAAACTCATATTGCGGCCGCTGGGACGAGGACATCGACAAACTGATTAAGGGTGAACTAAGTGAGAGATGGCAGATGTTCTGCGCAAGGTCATTCCGCATCTATCTGCCGCCGCACCGTCTGCCAGAGGTCCGCAATTTTGCCGACACCTGCGCCAACCAGGAGCTGAGCGAGGCAATCAAAGAGGCTATAGAATGGCACAGATTAGCATATACTTACTAATATTATGAAGACACTACATCGTATAGTTTTTATATCAATTCTGGCTCTCCTGCACATATCTGCCCAGGCAGGAAGCGGATTCGCAATAGTCATCGACCCTTCCAGCTACTCCGCCGCCAAAGCGGAGGTCGATGCTTATGCCGCGGCTATTGCTAAGGCCGACGGCTATAAGGTAATTGTAGTGGAGGATGTATGGGGCGTTCCCGACAGCATCCGTGCGGTGCTCCGGAATCTCCATAGTGATCGCAAGAACCCCATAGTGGGGGCGGTCTTTGTGGGAGATATCCCGGTGGCAATGGTCCGTGGTGCGCAGCATCTTGCAAGCGCCTTCAAGATGGACGAGGAGCGTTACCCCAGGGATCAGTCATCTATTCCAAGCGACCGCTTTTATGATGACTTTTCTCTTAAATTCGATTTTATCGGTCGCGATGAGGG
>CAMKTW010000127.1 GCA_946415795.1 uncultured Bacteroidales bacterium | reverse complement strand
GAGCACAGCATACCGGTCAAAAACTCTTGCCATCTCCCTCCGTGTGATTCCTACGCTGGTATTTGTGACCTTGACCACCAGTTTGTTCCCTTTTGCCTCATAGTCCAGCGACATTACGCCTCCTGCCGGAGTGTATTTTATGGCATTTGAGACAAGGTTGAACAATATCTTCTCAAGGCAAACGCTGTCTGTATTCCACATGAGAGGATCTTTGGTCATTTTCAGGCCAATGCCAGACTGCTCCGCCTTGTCGCGGAAAAGAGAGATGATTCTTGCGGCGAGCCGATCCACTTGGACTGGGGTAATTTTTACAGTCAGATGGCCGTTCTCCGCCTTGCGGAACATTATCAACTCGCGAATGAGCGCCTGCATCCTCTCTGAATTGGATTCTATGACATCAACGCAGTGCTTCTGGGCAGAAGTCAGTTTGCGGTCCTGATGCAGTTGCTCGCAGGGGCCGGTAATGAGTGTGAGTGAGTTGGAGAATTCATGTGCTATGTTGGTGAAGAACTGCAGCTTTCCTTCGTGGACATCTTCTATGGTCTGCATCCTTGCCTTGTAGCGGAAGAATCTCAGAATCTGCCATGCAAGAAGTAGGAATAGTATTATGTATAAAGCCCTGGCCGGAGTGCTGGCATACCATTTGGGCAGGACTTTTACCTTCATGCGGTATGACTGGGGATTCCATCGTCCTTCTGCATTGGTGCAGCGCACGTTGAGGGTGTAAGTCCCCGGTTTGAGATTGGAAAAAACCATCAAGTCCGATGATGATCCGAGCCTGACCCATTCTGAGTTGAATCCGTCCAGTCGGTACGATAATTCGCACCGGTGGGAGTAGATGTAGTCCAGCGGTACAAAGCTGAAGCTCAGGGTGGTGTATTCAGGCTTTACCGTCAGGGTCCCGTCTTGCATATTTCTGTCCATCGGAACCCTCTCGTTATCCATGTACACGGCGTAGAGGAACAGATTGGGGAACCCTCCGGCGCTTTTGAGCTCTGCAGGGTCAAAACTGCTGAAGCCATGTATGCCGCCAAAGTATATCTTCCCCCGACCCAGGAAGCACGCCCCGTCGGAGAATTCATTGTCTTGAAGACCGTCCTGGAGATAATAGGATGAATATGCTTCTCCATCGTAAGAGATACGGCAGAGGCCGTGGCTGGTCCCGGCCCAGATGTCTCCGTCTATCTCAGCGACAATGCCGTGGATGGTGGCATTGGGCAAGCCGTCCTCTTTGGTGTAGCGTCGCAGGACCTCTCCACTGGAGTCCATGTGATAGAGGCCAGTGGAGGAACCGGCCCAAATGGTGCCGTCGGGAGCCTCTTCGAGGCAGATGACATCGTATGCCCCTTCGTGAGAGGAGATTGTGCCGTCGGCAGATATGGATCTCAGGCCGCCGCCACGGGTGCCGACCCAGATGGTTCCGTCTGAACTCTCTTTCACAGAATAAACCACATAGCTTCCAAGCTGGCCAGCCCCGTAGTTGGTGAAGCCGGCCGGCTCCAGGGCGTTGAGTGTCACTAAATAGAGCCCGCTGCCGCTGGTTCCGGCAATCATCCTGCCGTCACGCGTGAAATGTATGGAATATACCGACCTTAGGAGCGGGTCAACCTGAAAGAGCTTCAGGCAGCCGTGTTTTATGCATGCTATTCCGACTCCGTCGGTGCCTGCCCATACATAGCCGTCGTGGCATTCGAGAGAATAAACGGAGTTATCCGGCAGGCCGTCTTCAGTAGTTATGTTCCTTACCAAATCGCCGCTTTGGGAGAATACAAAGATGCCGGAACCTTTTGTCCCGACATACAGCAACCCGTCATCGTCCTGGGTAAAGCAGCGTACCGCGCTCCCTCCGAATAAATCTGTTACCGTGTTAAACTCGTCCCTTGCCGGGATAATCTGGGCTACGCCGCGCATATCTGTGCCTGCCCAAATAATACCCTGGCTCCCGGCATATACGGCAAGGACGGGCATGCCCGATATCACCGTCTCTGCTGCAGAGTCCATATCGGTGAACCTGTATAACCCGGTTGAAGTCGCCACCAGAATACCGTCATCATTCTGAGATACTGCGTTGACAATTCCATCTACATCCATCCTGTGCCGTGTGCCGGATACGGGGGCAACCGACTCCAGCACTGAAGACCCGTTCCTCTGAAAGGCGATGTTTGACCCTATGCGGAAAATATCGGCGACTCCAGATGCGATATCTTTATCCTTACCCTGTATTAACCGTGAATCTTTGGTGCAAATGAACGGGATGCCATCGACGCTCACCATGAACCTGCGGATTCTCCATGGATAATCCTGAAGAAGGACAAAAGCCCCGTTTTCGTATCTGTAAACGCCCTTGCCATCTACAGAGGCGCACACCATACCGTAGTCGAAGCAAAGGTGGAATGCCTGCTCCGATTCTACATGCTGCGCTTCTTCTGTGAAGTAATGGGTAAAGACCCCCTGAAACGGATCGTATCGGTCAATTCCGCGGTCGGTGGAGACCCAGATAAAGCCCTGGTCATCTTCCCCGATCTCCCTTATGACATTGTTGCATATAGAGGTCTCATCGGAAGGATCGGGCACGAAAGAAAAGAACCACCTTCCGTTCCAGCAGTTGAGACCATCCCACGTCCCCATCCAGATTATCCCCTGGGAGTCCTGGAACAGTGCAGTCACGGAGCTGTTTGAGAGCCCGTCGGCACTGGTCAGATACCGTACAGAATATTGTGCAGCTTCTGTGAAAAAGGTGCACAATAATAACAACAGTACTGAAATCAAACGTTTATTCATGTGTTTGAATGGCTTTTAGGTGCAAATTAGCGATAATAAATCAATAATGAAAATATTGTGTACACAAATGAAAGGATAATGCATACTGTTGGTGACCGGTATCAGTAGCTTTGTGTTAGAAACAAAACAAACGAACCCGATGGATATTGCCAAAAGAAACCCCGCGAATCCCCTGTTAAGGCCCGCTGATTTGAAACCTTGTATCCCCGGCATGGAGATAACCTGCCTGTTGAACCCAGGTGTTTTCCGTATGGACGGTAAAACATGGCTTCTTCTCAGGGTCGCTGAGCGACCTGTACAGAAAGAGGGTGTTATAAGCTTCCCCGTCTATAATGAAAAAGGGAAGATTGAGGTTCTGAGTTTCCGCAAAGACGATCCGGACCTGGACGCGCACGACCCCAGAGTCATCGGATACAAAGGCAAGGACTACCTTACTACACTCTCATATCTCCGTCCTGTATATAGTTTGGATGACGTCCACTTCCAGGAAGACCCTGCAATCAAGCCGATCTTTGGCAAGGGTTTCCAGGAGAGTTTTGGCATTGAGGACTGTCGCGTAGCAACCATGGAAGATGGCTACTGGCTGACCTTCACAGAGGTGTCACCGGTGGCGGTCGGTGTGGGGCTTATCGCTACTACCGATTTCAGGCAGTTGCGTCGCGAAGGGATGATATTCCCGCCCCACAATAAAGATTGCGCTCTGTTCCAGGAGAAGATAGGGGATATGTACTATGCTTTCCACCGTCCCAGCTCTCCCGAACTTGGCGGCAATTATATATGGGTGGCGGAGTCTCCCGACCGCATCCACTGGGGCCGCCATATATGTATAGCTACAACCCGTCCCGGCAAGTGGGACAGTGCACGGGTAGGGGCGGGTGCTGCTCCCATCCGCACCGCAGAGGGGTGGCTGGAGATTTACCACGGCGCCAACAAGGAGAACCGGTACTGCCTCGGAGCGCTGCTGCTGGATATCAATGACCCCACTAAAGTCCTCGCCCGCAGCGACGAGCCCATTATGGAGCCCATAGCAGACTACGAGAAGACCGGTTTCTTCGGTAACGTCGTATTCTCCAACGGATACTATATGAAGGACGAAGATACCATAGAGATGTTTTACGGGGCCAGCGACGAGGTTATCTGCAGCGCCCGCCTGAGCGCAAGTGAAATTCTCAATACCCTGAAGTAGATGTTCAAGGAATTCAAATATTTTGCATCGCAGCCGCTGAATATCCGCACGTTGCTGATTACGAACATGTTGTTCGCGATGGTGCTGCCGCTGGTGAATATCTTCGCCGGAGCATATGTGTTGCGTGCCACCGGCAACGACACCACCATCCTCATAGCGTTCCAGCTCTGTATGTATATAGGGATAGTCCTCTCCGCCATCGGAAACGGACTCCTGATGAAATGGTTCAAATCGGCAACTCTCTACGCTTTCGGAATCCTGATCTCATCAGTATCGCTCATCGTGCTGATGTTCCTCAAGAATCCGTCAAACGTCGTAATATGCACTGCAGGTTTGTTCATAGGTCTGGCAACAGGCTTCTTCTGGACTAACCGCTATCTGTTGACCCTGTATGCCACCAACGATGAGAACCGCAACTACTTCTTTGGGCTGGAGTCGCTGTTCTTTACACTTTGGAACATCGTTATTCCCATTGTGGCCGGCCTGGTGATAACCTTCACGGAAGACCATACACTGTTCGGATGGGATCTTACTGCCGACAACGGCTACCAGTTCCTGACTATTCTGGCGCTCATCATCAGCATCTGCGCCTGCTTTGTGCTGTCCCGCGGCAAGTTCAAGAGTCCGGAGAGCAAAAACTATTTCCACGTCAAGTTTCACCTACTGTGGAAAAAGATGCTCGGCCTCGCCTCCCTCAAGGGGATGGTGGAGGGTTTCATCGTCACGGTGCCCACCATATTGATCTTCAAGTTTATCGGTGATGAGGGCTCGCTGGGTCTGATCCAGGGTATCAGCGGCGCGGTCACGGCAGTCGTGGTCTATATCCTCGGCCGTGTGGCAAAGCCGCAGCACCGTATGGCAATCTTCGGCGCCGGCCTTGCCATATTCTTCTTCGGTACGCTCGGCAATTGCGTGCTGTTCTCCGCTGTCGGTGCATTCACCTTCATTATCTGCAACGTGATGTTCCAGCCGCTCAGAGACCTCGCATATTTCCCCACAATGATGAAGACCATAGATACTGTGAAGTTGCTTGAGGGTAGGGATGAATACACATATATACTGAGTCACGAGGCAGGCCTGTTTGCCGGCAGGGCGATCGGGATGCTCCTTTTCATAGTACTTGCATTCTCTTTCGGGAAAGGTGGCGCCGACATAGCCCTGCGCTGGGCCGTACTTATCGTAGGCGCACTCCAGCTCCTCTCGCTCCCTCTTGCAAAGA
>CAMKTW010000126.1 GCA_946415795.1 uncultured Bacteroidales bacterium | reverse complement strand
ACGACTTATTTTACACAAAAGACCACGAGTGGGCCAGGATAGAGGGGGACGTAGCTGTTGTAGGTATCACAGACTACGCGCAGGGAGAGTTGGGAGATATCGTTTACCTGGATGTTCCTTCGGTGGGTGAAATACTGGAGGCCGGGGAAAAATTTGGAGATATCGAGGCTGTGAAAACGGTGGCGGAGGCCTTTATGCCTGTCAGCGGTGAGGTTGTGGAGTTCAACGAGGCTCTTGAGAGTGCGCCGGAACTGGTCAATGCAAGCCCCTACGATGAGGGGTGGATTATTAAGATCAAGTTCTCCGATACGTCGGAATTTGATAATTTGTTAAAAGCTGAAGAGTACAAGAAATCAGTTTAACATTGAAAATTAAATGTGATGTGTTAAGCCCGCTGCCGTGACGGTATCGGGCTTAAGTTTTATATTTTTTTTATCTTTGCCGCGGTTAATATATTTAGACCATGGAAATCAAGCGTTTATTCGATTTCATCGAACACGTCCAAAAGGACCTTCCCTACAGGACCGACGTACTTGCCCGCCGTATAAAAGGTGAGTGGCACTATGTGAGCACAGACGAGTTTGTCCGTAACTCCTGGTCGGTTGCCAGAGGTCTGCTGGCAATGGGATACAAAAAAGGCACAAAGATTATTACCATAAGCAGTAACCGCCCCGAGTGGAATTTTATAGATATGGGCTCTGCGCTGGCAGGTATGATACACGTACCGGTATATGCCACCCTCAGTCACGACGATTATCTGTATATATTCAACCACTCAGATGCGGAGGTCATATTCCTGGACAACCAGAAGATTTATGACAAACTCTCTCCGATCGTAGGTGAGATGGACCGTCCCGCAAAGGCAATCCTGATTGACGAAAACGACAGTACCTTCTGCCTGCGCGACGTATGCAAGAAAGGCGACAGCGAAAAAGAGAAGTGGGATCCCGTTCTGGAGCAGAACAAGCGGGATATCAAGGATACGGAATGTGTTTCTATCGTGTACACTTCCGGTACCACCGGCCGCCCCAAGGGGGTTATGCTCTCGCACCGCAACCTGGTGTTTGACGCACACGCACACGCCGTCCGCCACATAATGGATTACCGCCACATAGCAGTCAGCTTCCTGCCTCTCTGCCACGCATACGAGCGCACGATGATTTATGACAATCTGGAGCGCGGCATCCGCATCTATTATGCAGAGAACCTGAGTACCATTCAGGCCGACATGGCCTCTTGCCATGCCGACTTTTTCTGCGGGGTCCCTCGCGTGCTGGAGATGATGTACGCCAAGTTTGAGGCGGCCGGACGGCAGCTCAAGGGCATCAAGCGCACGCTATACAACATGGCGTGGGATTTTGCCAACAAATTCGATCCCGATAACAACAATGCGATATACAAGGCCCGGCACGCCTTCTACGACAAAGCCATCTACGCGCGCTGGCGCGAGGCCCTCGGCGGCCACAGGATGATTGTGGTGAGCGGCGGCAGCTCCATCCAGGAAAAGATTGTGCGCTGCTTCACCGCCGCAGGTTTCCAGCTTTGCGAGGGCTACGGCATGACCGAAACCTCCCCTGTGATAGCTGTGAACAACCCTGCCGACAGAATGATGATGATAGGCACCGTGGGCCAGCCCATCGACGGCACCGACATCAAGTTCAGCGAAGAGGGGGAGATACTCACCCGCGGCCCGCATGTGATGATGGGTTACTACAAGGATCCCGGGCAGACCCGCGAGATTATCGACGAAGAGGGCTTCCTGCATACAGGAGACATCGGCTGCCTTGTGGATGGCCAATTCCTTAAGATTACCGACCGCAAGAAGGAGATGTTCAAGCTCAACAACGGCAAGTACATTGCTCCCCAGGCCATTGAGACCAAACTCAAGGAGAGTGAGTTCATTGAACAGTGCCTGGTTTTCGGTGAAAACCATAAGTACCCCTCCGCCATCATCATCCCCGACTTCAATGAGCTCAAGCTATATTGCAAGGAGTCGCATATCAAAGCCACCTCTCACGAGGAGATGCTGGCCAACAAGAAGATTCTTAACAAACTTCACAAGGAGGTTACCAAAGTCAACGAATGTCTCGCCACACACGAGCAGATACGCCGCGAACAGTTCGTGGATGATGCCTGGACAATAGACAATGGTATGCTCTCACAGACCTTGAAGCTGAAACGCGCCAACATCACCAAAAAGTACGCAGAGCAGATGGAGAAGGCCTACGAGTAGTTCCCGTGGCACCTTTGTCGCTCGCTATCAGCACATTACACAATGTCCCTTGCGCATTTTTACGCAAGGGACATTTGTTAAAAGGTTGGGTTACAGAGGGTTGGGTGCCACGGTTATCTGCCGAAGTAGACCAGCAGAACCGATATGTCGGCGGGAGAGACTCCGCTGATACGGGAGGCCTGCGCGATGGTGCGGGGCCTGTAGCGCTCCAGCTTGATGCGGCACTCTATGCTGAGGCTCTTCACCTGGCTGAAGTCAAAGTCATCGGGAATCCTGACGTTCTCCAGCCGCATGATTTTATCTGCCAGGCGGCGTTCGCGGTCGATGTAGCCCTGGTATTTGACGGCGATTTCCACGTCTTCGAGAATCTCTGGAGAGACCCCTCGACTTCGCTCGGGGGGACATTCAGAGCGCCCAGGGGGTACCGCTTCACTTTCTTGACGGGCGGGCGCAGCGAGTCGGGATATCTCGTCCGAAGGACTTACGCCCTCCTTTGCATCCCCCTCCTGCATGCACCCCAGCAACCCTTCCAGCGACACGCCGGGGCGGGTCAGCAGTTCTGCTATGCGCTTGCGGCTCTCTATGGGGGTGCTGCCGGCGCTCTCAAGATATCCGTTTACCTGCGCGGGGGTCAGAGAAGCCTCCTCCAGCGCTGCCCTGCAGCGCTCAATCTGCTCATATTTGGCGGTCATTGCGGCAAACCTCTCCTGAGAAACCAGCCCCAGCTCGTAGCCCTTGCCGGTAAGCCGGCGGTCGGCGTTGTCCTGCCTGAGCAGAATGCGGTATTCTGCGCGGGAGGTGAACATCCTGTAGGGTTCGTCCACCCCCTTGGTGATCAGGTCGTCTATCAGCACGCCTATGTACGCTTCGTCCCGCATCAGAATGAACGGCTCCGCTCCGCGGATTCTAAGCACGGCGTTGATGCCGGCCATAAGTCCCTGTGCCGCCGCCTCTTCATAACCGGTCGTGCCGTTCACCTGCCCGGCCAGGAACAGCCCATCCACCAGCCGGCTTTCGAGAGAGGCCTTCAGCTGCGACGGGTCAAAATAGTCGTATTCCACGGCGTAGGCTGGACGGAATATGCGGATATCCTCAAATCCCTTGATTTCCCGTAACGCCCTGATTTGTATATCGGTAGGCAGAGAAGAGGAGAACCCCTGCAGATAATATTCGCAGGTATCCCACCCTTCTGGCTCCAGGAACAGCTGATGCGAGGTCTTGCCGGCAAACGTGCGCAACTTGTCCTCTATAGAGGGGCAATAGCGCGGCCCGATACCGGTAATCTTGCCGGTGAAAAGCGGCGAATACTCGAATCCGCTGCGGAGGATATCGTGCACCCTCTCGTTGGTGTGAACTATGTAGCACACCTTCTGTGGCCGCCCGGCCTGTATTGCAGATGGCTCCCGGCCAAAGGAGAACCGGGCCGGGGAGGCGTCGCCCTCCTGCACATCCAGCTTTGAAAGGTCTATGGAGCGGGTGTCTATGCGGGGCGGGGTGCCGGTCTTCATACGGCCTACAGAGATGCCTGCGTCGCGCAGCTGGTCTGCTATATGATAGCTGGCAAGCTCGCCTATACGCCCCCCTTCCGCACTCTCTGTGCCGATGAACAGTTTTCCGCCCAGAAACGTCCCGGCGGTGATTATCACGGCGCCTGCGGTAAAAGTTGTTCCCATCAGGGTGGTGACGGCGCTTACGCGTCCGCCTTCCAGCGTCAGTGAAGCCACAGTGTCCTGCCACATATCCAGGTTGGGGGTGCTCTCCAGCACGCGCCGCCAGTTCAGTGTGAACTGCGTCTTGTCGCACTGCGCGCGGGGGCTCCACATAGCGGGACCCTTGCTCTTGTTGAGCATTCTGAACTGCAGGGTGCTGCGGTCTGTCACGATGCCGGTATATCCGCCCAGGGCATCTATTTCGCGCACTATCTGGCCCTTGGCTATGCCGCCCACGGCAGGGTTGCAAGACATCTGGGCGATGCCACGCATATCCATCGTAACCAGCAGCGTGCGCACACCCATATTGGCGGCGGCGCAGGCCGCTTCGCATCCGGCGTGTCCTGCCCCGACAACTATGACATCATAATCGTATCCCATTGTGCCAAAGCGGTATTCTCTGCCTCCCGCATCTTTTTCTGCTGCGCCGCGGTATGGTCGTCAAACCCGATCAGGTGCAGCAGCCCGTGGGCGATTACCCGCATCATTTCGCGTTCGAACCCCTCTCCATACTCTTCTCCGTTGGCGCGCACGGTATCCACACTGATAAAAATGTCCCCGTCGAGACGCTTTGAGAGGGCGTTTTCCCGCGAATCAAAGGTGATGATGTCGGTGTAATAGTCGTGGCCGAGATACTGCCTGTTCATCTGGAGCAGATACTCATCGTCGCAGAAGACATAGTTCAGTTCTCCCGCAGAAAAACCATAGCCGGAAGCGACATTTTTTAACCACGATTTGATTTTGTTTTTCTGTTTGATATCAAAAGTGGTGTTTTCTTTAAAAAACGAAATCATTTGTTAAATTTGCGGGATAAATAATAGACGGCAAAATTATCAAATAAATACACAACTTAAAACTTATTGAAATGGCAAAAGTAACAGTTATCGGCGCCGGCAACGTAGGTGCAACAGTTGCCAACGCAGTCGCACACACCGGTTGTGTGTCCGATCTCGTCCTGATTGACATCAAAGAAGGACTTTCCGAAGGCAAGGCTATGGATATGATGCAGACCGCAAAGCTCTACGGTTTTGACACCCGCATCAAAGGCGTCACCAACGACTATGCAGCAACTGCAGGCAGCGATGTGATTGTTGTTACCTCCGGTATTCCCCGCAAACCCGGTATGACCCGCGAAGAGCTTATCGGCGTTAACGCAGGCATCGTCAATTCCGTTGTAAAGAGCGCCCTGGAGTTCTCTCCCAACGCTATTTTCCTGATGATCGCCAACCCTATGGACACTATGACCTACCTGACTTACAAGACCTCCGGTCTTCCCAAGAACCGCGTCATCGGTATGGGCGGCCAGCTGGACAGCAGCCGTTTCACAT
>CAMKTW010000125.1 GCA_946415795.1 uncultured Bacteroidales bacterium | reverse complement strand
CTATCAGCAGGGCCCTTTTCATCCGGGTAAGCGTTAAAGTTGACAAGTTCTTCTGCAAGGTTCATAAAGTTGCCTGCGCCCACCGATTCCGGATCGTAAACAATAACCGGCTTGCCCGCGGAGGGAGCCTCTACCAGTTGTGAACTGCGGCAAATTATGGTTTTGAATACCTTCTGGGGGAATTGTGCGCGGATCTCTTCTATAACCTGGTTGTGCGGCTTGAGCCGGCTGTCGTACATAGAGAACAGGAAGCCCTCTATCTCCAGCTCAGGGTTGACCTTTGTCTGGACCAGCTTGATGGTGTTGAGCAGTTTTCCCAGCCCCTCCAGCGCAAAATACTCCGGCTGGACAGGCACAATCACAGAATCTGCCGCCGTGAGGGCATTGATTGTAAGCAGGCCCAGCGAAGGGGAACAGTCTATGATTATATAATCATAGTCACTCTTGACCGCCTCCAGGGTTTTTCGAAGGGCGGTCTCACGGCTGTTGCGGTTAAGCAGTTCCACCTCCACCCCGATCAGGTCGACGTGCGAGGGGACCAGCTTGAGAAGGTCAAGGGATGTATCCAGAATGGTCTCGCCCAACCGGCACCCGCCTTTCAGCGCCTCATAAAGGGTCCTGCCGGCATCGGAATCGGAATCGAAGCCCAGATATGCGGTGGCATTGGCCTGCGGGTCGGCATCCACAAGCAGGGTTCTGGACTTTAGTACAGCCAGAGAAGCGGCAAGATTGACGGCAGTGGTCGTCTTTCCCACACCACCCTTCTGGTTGACTATTGCGATTGTTTTTCCCATCATTCAGATGCCGGTTTGCAAAGTAGCAAATTTAACAATTGTTTTTGTTTACTAAAAATTATAATCTGCCTGAAAACGGCACTCTGGCACCGCAGAAAGCGCAGCAACACACGATAGGGCCAGTTTTGAGCAGGGTTTTATCTTAACGTTGCATTTTGCTGCAATTCCCTTGCCGTAATAGTATTGAGAGGAAAAATTCCCGGGCAAATCTTTCTCGTAAAGATAAACTCTGGTATCATAGCCTGCGGTATTGAAAAGCGACAGGGAGACGCCGGCACTATGTCTAAGCCGACCGAATTCTCGGTTGACCGAGATTGAGACAGCAACACCTTCTGATATTTCCCCACCACGGCGCAGCAGCACCGCCCCGCTTCTGACTGAGCTCTTCCACCTCCCCCATTCACCCTTCACTGCCAGCTTGAGGGAGTGTTTGTGCGAGCCGTCACTGCTTTGCCATACATAATTATCCTGCGCCGAAACGCTCCACCCTCCGGCAGCATATTCAACCCGCAGCCGTTCATAAACCGCACCCGAGGGATTCTCTACCCGATAGCGCGGCGAAGGATAATACACCGCCTCCGAAAACGATGTCACCTGCAGCCCCCTTATGGGGCGTACCATCAGCGACAGCACCGCCCCGCACTGGTTGGATACCGTCGATATGGTGGAGTAGGCACCTGCCTTCGGCGCGATATATCCTTTGTCATAATAGCGCACCGATGCCGATGCTTCAAAGTTGTATGAAGCCGACAGAACAGCCCCTGCGACAGCTGCCGGTTTCAGGTTAGCGGAGAGGGCGGACTCCGCAAAGAGGCGCCAGTGCCCCCTGCTGACCACTGCATCGACAGAGAGGTTCCCCATCCACCCGTCGTACATCTGATTCTTGTTGTAATAAGTCACCTTGCGGGCATTACGCTTGTTATACTTGTATGCCAGCGCCGTAATGCCCACGCTGAACCACTCCCCGTCCCAGCTGAGGTTTCCGCCCAGAAGGTACTCCCGCATAGCACTCCTGGCGGCCTTCTCTGAGATTGTACGGTGGTAGCCGGTGACCGGCAGGGATGTGTAACCGTCATCCTCCACCATGGCATCCACCCCTGCGGCAGAGGCGAACAGGGCCAGCCTGAATGTCTTTGTCAACCCATATTCCACCGCCGCCCCGCGCAGCGCAGAGCATTCATTTGCTGATTTATATGGAACTATGCCGCGCGAACGCCGCATCAGCGAGGCCGGCTGGGTTGCAGAGGTGAAACTGAAGGCATTCCATAGTGCCAGACCCTGCCCGAAACAGGCGCTGAAATCACCCAGCAGTATGCTCCACCGCCCTTTCTCATATCCCGCATACGCTCCGATATAGTCTGTCAGAATCCGCTCTCCGGGATCGCTCTCCGCCAGCAGTCCCGCCCTGAGGCCACCCCGCTCGAACAGTATCCTGTTATACTGATGTATTCCCTTTACGCCTCCTTTATAGCGGTAACGCGAGCGCACCTGAAGCGACGTCTTTGCCGGAGGCGGATTATCATCGCCATAAAGCGCCACAAAAGGCTCTATTTTGGCCGCAAAGCCGTCGCCGAAGCCATCTACCATAGAGAGCTCCTGAAGGGTCAGAATCGCCCCGTAATCGCGCCTGTATTCCAACAGGCTGGCTATCTGGAACGGGGTGAACAACCCGGAACGATCCAAAGCCTCGCGCGTTGCGGCATTCAGGTTTATCCTGCGCCTCTCTGAACGCTGCTGCAGATACTCCTCCACCGCCTCCTCGGGGATGCCGGCCTCCGCCATCTGCTCTATTTCACCTTCAATGTCCTGCGCCACCAACGGGTGACAAAAGAAAAAGATTGCTCCAGACAGGGCAATCTCAGCTAATAACGCTTTCACCTCAATCCTCCTGCACAATCGCTAAAGTTTCGCGGCAAAACTGACACAACCGACGGTGAGGCCGCGAAACTTTCCCCTCCGCACATCCATCATAACGTAACCCCATCCCTAAATCCCTTCCCGGGGCCCCCGGCAACTCGGTTGCTGGGGTGGACACCTCGGGGAAGGGACTTACCATCGCCCTACGGGCTCAAATGTGAATACTGGGTAAAAATAGTAACTTTGCAATTTGCAAACAAATATTATTCGGATGGTATTCATAATAGACAGCCAGACGGACCCTTATCTCAACCTGGCGGCGGAGGAGTACCTGCTCACCAACTTCAGCGAGCCGGTGTTCCGTCTGTGGCGCAACGCCCCGTGCGTGGTTATCGGCCGCAACCAGAATGCCCTGGCAGAGATTGACATAGATTATGTCAAATCTAACGGGATCAAGGTCGTACGACGCCTCTCCGGCGGCGGGGCCGTGTTTCACGACCTTGGCAACGTAAATTTCACCTTCATCGAGAGCCGGCGGCCAGGAGAGGACACCTCCGATATGTTCCGCCGCTTTACCGCGCCCATACTGGAGGCGATGCCGAGCCTGGGCATCAACGCCCGTCTGGAGGGGCGCAACGACCTTACCATCTCCGGCCGCAAGTTCTCAGGCAACGCCCTCTGCATAGAGCACGGGAGGGTGCTGCAGCACGGTACGCTGCTTTTCAGTTCCTCCATGAGTTCACTTGCCGGAGCGCTCCGCAACCGCGCCGTCAAGTATTCAGACAAGGCGGTGAAATCCAATGTCAGCCGGGTTACAAACATATCCAGCCACCTGAAAACACCTATGGACTGCCTGCAATTCATGGAGTATCTGGGCGGATTCATCGGCCGCGACACACCACGTTACAATTACACCGGCGCCGACCTGGCCGCCATAGAGAAACTCGCCGCGGAGAAATATTCCACCGACATCTGGAACTTCTCTGCCTCCCCCCGCTACACCTTCTCTAACTGCGCCAAGCTCAGCTGCGGCCTGGTGGAGATATCTTTTGACGTATCAAAGGGTATCATTACCAGGCTCGCTGTCAGCGGCGACTTCTTCTTTATCCGCCCTATAGAGGAGTTCTGCGAGAAGATGACAGGGTGCGAACATCTCAAGGAAAAAATCGCCGGGCGGATCTCGGCGATCGGGCCCGGCGACTATTTTGGGAAGGTAAGCTGCGAAGAGCTGACCGCTATGTTTTTCTAAGCTGCTATTTGAAGCGTTTCTCCTTTACTGAGACCATCTTCTCCTTGAGAATGCCTACGCACTCTGTTACGGCCTCTTCAAACGTGTCCGCATTGCGTTCCACCACGACTTCGCTGCCAGGGATGAGGACTCTTACCTTGACATTCTTGTTGTCGGGGTCGGGAAGCAACGAAAGCAATACCTCACAACGGACCACATCTTCGTAAAACTTCTCTACCTTGCTGACCTTGCGGTCGATGTAGTCGATCAGCTTCTGATCTGCATCAAACTTGATTGATTGAATCTTGATTTCCATTTCACTTTCGTTTTTTTGCTCTTGGATGAGCGGTTAAATATATACTTTTAAGTTGCTCGAACGAGTTGTGCGTATAGACCTGCGTGGCCGCCAGCGACGAGTGTCCGAGAACCTCCTTGATGCTGTTTATGTCTGCGCCGTTGTTGAGCAGGTGGGTGGCCAGAGAGTGCCGCAGCACGTGCGGTGACTTTTTACCTGTGAAACCCTCAACCCCGCTCAGGGCCTGTTTAACAACGTTGTTTACAAAAGCCGGATACAACTGCTTTCCCTTGTCAGTTACAAAAAACCAGCCGGACACGCTGCCTCCCGTCTCTTCTTCAACTCTTTTCAAATATAATAAAACTTCTTCACAAATCCTATCGGGGACCGGAATTTCTCTGGGCTTGTCGCCCTTGCCCGTGACCCGGAATACTTTGCGTCCCGCATCAAAATCGCTGACTTTCAAACCACAGAGTTCTGCTCTGCGCATCCCCGTGGAATACAGCAACAGAATAATCATCCGCTCCCGCAGTTTGCAGAAAGGCTCCTTGCCGTCGCCAGCCGCCTCTGCTTCCTCCGCCCCCTGCAAACGACTTTCATCGAAATATCCGTCCAGGCTGGCCTGGGTATAAAACTGCGGCAGCGGCCTTGCCTCCTTGGGGCGGAACACCTTACGCACCGGATTAGTATCGAGCACAGAATTGCGCACCATCCAGTTACAAAAACTGCTCAGGGCCGACAGCTGCAGGTTCATCGTGCGAGGGCTCAGGCCATCCTCCAACCCCTTTGCTATGAAGCCGCGGATAAGGTTGGGGATGAGTATCTCCCGCCACTGCCCCTTCTCCGGCTCCCCTGCATCCTGAGGCCTTGCAAAGGCGAGGAAACGCTCTATAGCATCGCGATAAAGCGCCACGGTGCGCGGCGAATATCGTCGCTGTACGCTGATATACTCTATGAAGAGCTCTTCCATCACCGCCAAGGTAACAAAAATTTGCCGATCCGGAAAACTTGCTTATCTTTGCTGTCCCTAAAAAAAGGAGGTGTAGCAATTATGATTATCGTACAGATTAAAGAAGGTGAAAACATCGAGAAGGCCCTGAAGAAGTTCAAACGCAAATTAGAAAAGACCGGTATCGTACGCGA
>CAMKTW010000124.1 GCA_946415795.1 uncultured Bacteroidales bacterium | reverse complement strand
TCTATGATGTCCTTGAGGTCTTCCTTGAGGAAGTCGATCTCATCCCCCATACTGCCGGTGGCATCCACTATGAAAGCGACATCTATGGCGTTTGCCGGGGAAGTTTTATGGACCACATAATTGTTTACCACCGCTTCCTGTTTACCGACAGTTGTGAATTCGAACTCCTCTACCGCATCACCTGCAACCTTCAGAGAATAACCCGACGCCTCCTCGTTGAAACTTGACTTATACAGTGACGCCCAGAGCAACGCGATACCTGAGTTGTCGCTGATTGCAGACCAGACATTCTGTCCATCCTTCTCCAGTGAGACCTTTACGCCGCAGACCGGGTTGCCGCTTTCGTCAGAAAGCCTGACATACGCAAAGTTGTGAGGATAATAATTCCAGTATTCAGAATACTGCCCCCACTCCTTATTGTTAAGCAGGTTTGCCCAGTAACCCCAGTTGGCGACATCGTTCCACTCTCCGGCCGTAACCACGCCGCTGTGGAAAGATTGCTCCCCGCCATTACCTTCACCTCCGGAACCATCTCCGTCAAAGAATCCTTCTCCATCTGCCATAGCACCTTTCTCGGACATCCCGCCCGGGGCAATATCAAACATCCCCGCAGAACAGCCGCACAAGGCTGCTACAGAAATCAATACCAACACGAAATAGATACCAATAATTTTTTTCATATCTTTGTATAGTATCAACTGTTTATCTTGTAAATGCACATAACGGATAAACATAACAGTTTTTTTTAATTTTTTTTATATGAAAGGAATTATCCTTGCCGGCGGAAGCGGAACACGCCTGTATCCTATCACCAGAGGGGTGAGCAAACAGATGCTGCCAGTATATGATAAACCGATGATTTATTATCCCGTATCGGTGCTTATGCAGGCAGGCATCCGCGACATACTGATTATCTCTACACCTCAGGATCTGCCGGCGTTCCGCAGGCTTATGGGCGACGGCAGCGACTTTGGCGTGAGCTTCTGCTACGCAGAACAGCCCTCTCCTGACGGTCTGGCGCAGGCTTTTATAATAGGTAAGGATTTTATTGGCAGCGACAGCGTCTGCCTGGTGCTCGGAGACAACATCTTCCACGGCCAAGGCTTCAGTACAATGCTGCACGAAGCGGTGACTTCAGCAGAAAATGATGGCAAAGCCACCGTATTCGGCTACCGGGTGGCCGACCCCCAGCGCTACGGCGTGGCGGAATTCGATGCCGGGGGCAACTGCCTCTCGATTGAGGAGAAGCCGGCAAACCCCAAGAGCGACTACGCTGTTACCGGACTGTACTTCTATCCCAACGATGTGGTTTCAATTGCGGAAAATGTGCGTCCTTCCGCCCGCGGGGAACTGGAGATAACATCAGTGAACCAGGAGTTCCTCCGGCGCAAACAGCTCAAAGTGCAGTTGCTGGGCAACGGATTCGCCTGGCTGGACACAGGCACCTTTGCCTCCCTGCTGCAGGCATCTACCTTTGTAGAGGTGATCGAAGACCGTACCGGCGCCAACATAGCCTGCCTGGAAGAGATCGCCTTCCGCAACGGCTGGATATCAAGCGGACAGCTCCGGGAAAAAGCGTCCACAATGGAGAAGAATCAATACGGACAATATCTGCTTAACCTGCTGCGATAATGAGCTATAAAGAGACGATACTGATTACCGGCGGCGCCGGATTCATCGGCAGCCACGTGGTGCGTCTGTTCGTGAACAAATATCCTGACTGCCACATAATCAATCTGGACAAACTTACTTACGCGGGGAACCTTGCAAACCTCAAGGATATCGAGGACCGCCCCAACTACACCTTTGTAAAGGGCGACATCTGCGACTTTGAGATGCTGATGAAGCTCTTTTCCGGGCAACAAGTCACCGGAGTGATACACCTGGCGGCAGAGAGTCACGTCGACCGCTCCATAAAGGATCCTTTCACCTTTGCACAGACCAACGTGATGGGCACCCTGGCCCTGCTTCAGGCCGCAAAACTCACCTGGGAAGCCCTCCCGGAAAAGTTTGAGGGGAAGCGGTTCTACCATATCAGCACCGATGAAGTGTATGGCGCACTGGAGATGACCCATCCGGAAGGCATCCAGCCGCCGTTCACCACAAAAGCATCCAGCGGCAAGCACCATCTCTCCTACGGAGAACAGTTCTTTACGGAAGACCTCAAGTACCAGCCCCACAGCCCCTATAGTGCCGCCAAGGCATCATCGGACCATTTTGTGAGGGCTTTCCACGACACATACGGCCTGCCTACAATAGTGACCAACTGCAGCAACAACTACGGCCCCTACCAGTTCCCGGAGAAGCTAATCCCGCTGTTCATCAACAATATCCGCCACCGCAAGCCGCTGCCGGTCTACGGCAAGGGCGAGAACGTCCGCGACTGGCTGTACGTGGAGGACCACGCCCGCGCAATCGACCTTATTTTCCATAAGGGAAAGATTGGTGACACCTACAATATCGGCGGCTTCAACGAGTGGAAGAACATAGATATCATCAAAGTCCTCATAAACACGGTCGACCGCATCCTGGGCCGCCCGGAAGGGGAAGACATGAACCTTATCACATACGTCACCGACCGTGCCGGCCACGACCTGCGTTACGCCATAGACAGCTCCAAGCTGCAGCGCGAGCTTGGCTGGGAACCTTCCCTGCAGTTTGAGGAGGGCATTGAGAAAACCGTCCGCTGGTATCTGGACAACCAGGAGTGGATGGATAATGTAACCAGCGGAGACTACCAGAACTATTACAACGAAATGTACAACGGAAGATAAACTGCTACGGGACAAAAAAAGGACCGGCTCGAAAAGAACCGGTCCTTTTTTGTAATCGTGGGGTTATGCGCCAAAGTTGTCGTAGAGGATACTCTCCGGAGCGACTCCGAGGGAGTCCAGAAGGTCGGTGACGCACTTGGTCATCATAGGCGGACCGCACATGAAGTACTTGCAGTCCTCGGGAGCCTCGTGGTCCTTGAGGAAGGTTTCGTACATCACGTTGTGCACGAAACCCGCAGTGTACTTCACGCCTGCGGCATCGGCTGCCGGATCGGGACGGTCCAGGGCCAGGTGGAAGTGGAAGTTGGGGAACTCCTTCTCGATCTCTGCGAAATCTTCCAGGTAGAACGCCTCCACAAGGGCGCGTGCGCCGTAGAAGAAGTGCACCTCGCGGTCGGTCTTGAGGGTCTTGAACAGATGCATAATGTGGCTGCGCAGAGGGGCCATACCGGCACCGCCGCCCACGAATATGTACTGCATATCCTTGGGATCGTCCTTCGGGAGGAGGAACTCGCCGTAAGGGCCGCTGATCATAACCTTGTCGCCCGGTTTGCGGGTGAATACGTAGGTAGAACCTATGCCCGGAGGCACGGGGAGCATCTTGAAGACACCCTTGGGCTGATTACGGTCAAACGGAGGGGTCGCGATGCGGACGTTGAGCTTGATCACGCCCTTCTCTGCCGGATAGGAAGCCATGGAATAAGCGCGGATGGTAGGCACGGTATTCTTGTACTTGATGTCAAAGAAACCGTACTTCTCCCAGTCTGCCTTATAGATGGGATCCACATCGATAGTAGAGAAGTCTGCATCGTAAACGGGTATATCGATCTGGATATACTCACCGCTCTTGAACTCGATGTTCTCACCTTCGGGAAGCTTGACAGTGAACTCTTTGATAAAGGTCGCCACATTCTTGTTGGAGATAACCTCACACTCGAGTTTCTTGACGCTCAGGGCGCTGTCGGGAATCTCTATCTTGAGATTATCCTTGACCTTGACCTGGCAGCCGAGGCGCCAGTTGTCGTTGATCTGCTTGCGGGAGAAGTGTACGGTCTCCGTGGGCAGGATACTGCCGCCGCCCTCGAGGACGCGGCACTTGCACTGTCCGCAAGAGCCCTTGCCACCGCAGGCGGAGGGGAGGAAAATCTTCTGGTCTGCCAACGTTGCCAGCAGCGAACCGCCCTGGGGAACGTCAACCACCTTCTTGCCGTTGTTTATATCGATCTTGACTGTGCCGCTGGGGGTGAGTTTACTCTTCACAAACAGCAGCAGTGCCACCAGCAGGAGTATCAGGGCCAGGCAGGCTACAACTGATACAATCAATACTTGCATACTCATAGCGCTACCCTCCTATAGTTGAATACCCATAAAACTCATGAACGCAAGGCCCATAAGACCGGTGATGATGAACGATATGCCGAGGCCCTTGAGTCCGGCGGGAATGTTGGAATAAGCGAGCTTCTCGCGGATGGCCGCCATACATACGATGGCCAGGAACCAGCCTACACCGCTGCCGAGGCCGAAGGTGAAAGCCTCTCCCAGAGTCTCATAGGCACGCTCCTTCATAAACAGCGAACCGCCCAGGATGGCGCAGTTTACTGCAATCAGGGGAAGGAATATACCCAGAGAGTTATACAGGCTGGGAGCGAATTTCTCAACTGCCATCTCCACGATCTGGGTGAAGGTGGCGATGGTGGCGATGAACACGATGTAGCTCAAGAAACTCAGGTCAACGCTTGCGTACTCAGGTTTGAGCCACGCGAGTGCGCCGGGCTTGAGGATGTACTCATACAGGAGATAGTTCAGAGGGAGGGTGATGCCGAGCACGAATATTACGGCAAGACCCAGTCCGGAAGCGGTCTTCACATTCTTTGATACAGCCAGGAAAGAGCACATTCCCAGGAAGAATGCGAACACCATATTGTCCACAAAGACAGACTTGATAAATAAATTCAAATATTCCATATCTGTCTCCTCCTATTTCTCTTGAAGGTCCTTCTGGATGCTTCTCTGGATCCATACGACGCAACCCAGCAGGATAAGCGCCATCGGAGGGAGAATCATCAGACCGTTGTTCATATACCAGCCGCCGTTCTCCAGGTACCAGCTTGCAGGGATAATCTGGAAGCCGAACAGCGTGCCGCTGCCAAGCAGCTCGCGGAAGAAAGCGACAATTATCAGAATCATACCGTATCCGAGACCGTTGCAGGCACCGTCCACGAAACTGGGCCAGGGTTTGTTTCCAAGGGCGAATGCCTCAATGCGGCCCATAATGATGCAGTTGGTGATAATCAGGCCGATATATACCGACAACATCTTGCTGGTATCATATGCAAAGGCCTGGAGCAGCTGGTCAATCAGGATCACGAACATTGCAACCACTACCAGCTGCACGATGATGCGCACGCGGGTGGGGATCGTATTCCTGAGCAAAGAGAGCAGCAGGCTGGAGAAAGCTGTCACGATGGTCACCGAGAGGGCCATCACAAGGGCTCCCTTAAGTTGTACGGTTACTGCCAAAGATGAGCAGATACCGAGCACCAAT
>CAMKTW010000123.1 GCA_946415795.1 uncultured Bacteroidales bacterium | reverse complement strand
TTTCGCCGTTTACGGTTGCCACAATGACATCGGCTGCGAGACGAGGGCTGATGCCCTGGGCAATCTCATACGCAGTAATGCCCTGGTTGTATTCCTTTATGGCACCGTCGGGAAAAGTAATTTTTATCATATCTTTGTTTACTTGTTATTCCACTATTACAATCGCGCAAAGTTAAAACAAATTATTACATTTGCATAAATCTCAAATACGAAACACTATGAGCGAATTTGGCAACGGATACAAATGGAGTCAGGCCGCAGTGAAAGGATTGCTGCTGGCACTGGTAACTATTGTCTGCAACACAATCACATACATCTTTCCCGGCAGTGCCGTTGCAAGCCTGCTGGCTTTCCTGGTGCGCACCGTGGCCTCAGTATGGCTGCTTATAACCTTTATGAAGCAGTATGCCGCCACCACCGGCGAGAGCCCTATGGGCTTTGCAATCTGCACGGTACTGCTCTCTTCCCTGGTATGCGCATTCTACGATGCTGCTGCCATTGCCTGGCTGTTCCCCGGCCTGATGGAGCAGATCGATGAAGCAATGGCACAGTCAATGAGTATGTTCCCCTCTGACAGCCAGGGCATAATGGAGCGTATGATGGATCACTACCCCCGCATAGCCTTCTTCTCCACTTTTATCAAGGACTTCGTCTTCGGGCTTATCGTGGCCGCTATCGCCAACTCCTCCATCCGCAAGAAAGACATCTTTGGCGAAGATGGCCGGCAGGAAGAGGACGAACTCGCTTAATTGATGGACCTGTCTATAGTCATATCCCTTTTTAACGAGGAGGAGTCGCTTACAGAACTCGTCTCCGGCATCAATTCCACCCTGGATGGTACCGGATGCGAATATGAGATAATAATGGTGGACGACGGCAGCACCGACGGCTCCTGGGATAGAATCCTGTCTCTTAAGAAGGAGTACGGCCGGATACACGGCATCCGCTTCCGCCGCAACTACGGCAAGTCGGCCGCCCTCTACTGCGGATTCGAGGCTGCGCAGGGCGACATCGTGGTAACAATGGACGCCGACCTGCAGGACGATCCTGCCGAGATCCCGGAAATGATACGGATGATACGCGAAGAGGACTACGACCTGGTCTCCGGCTGGAAAAAGAAGCGCTACGACAACAAGCTCACCAAGAATATCCCCTCCAAGATATACAACTGGGCCGCCCGCAAGGTGACCGGCATCAAACTGCACGATATGAACTGCGGTCTGAAGGCCTACCGCGGCGAGGTGGTCAAGAGCATAGAGGTATATGGAGAGATGCACCGCTTTATCCCATATCTGGCAAAGAACGCCGGATTTGAGAAGATCGGCGAGAAAGTAGTCAGGCACCAGGCGCGCAAGTACGGCTCCAGCAAATTCGGTATGGAACGGTTTATGAACGGATTCCTGGACCTGATGACCATATCATTCCTCCAGAAGTTCGGCCGCAAGCCTATGCACCTGTTCGGGGTTGTCGGCACGCTGATGTTCCTGGCGGGCCTGATATGCTCCGTGTGGCTCATCGTGGAGAAGCTTGTCCGTCAGAGCCACGGCCTCGCCTTCCGCCAGGTGGCCGACCAGCCGCTGTTCTACGCCGCCATCGTATGCCTTATGATTGGCGTAATGCTGTTCCTGACCGGATTCGTTGCAGAGCTTATCTCCCGAAATTCCGCCGGCAGGAATGTTTACAATGTCAGGGAGAGATTTTAGCCGCCTTACAGTCCAACAAAGAATAAACCATAACCCAGTGCCGCAGCCACCGCGGCGTTGATTATCTTTGCCTTGAGAAAACCAGCCTTTGTCTCTGCCAGAAGGGGGAGGCTGGCGTGTCCGTCCTGTGAAATGCTGCTGGCCAGAAGCACGGAGAAGGGGATCAGTCCCCCGGCAAACATAGTCACGAATATCAGGTGCGGCCCCGACTCCGGGATAAGGCCAATCAGCACCGCCAGCAGTATCAGGATTGGTATATTACCCTTCACTATCGACTCCAGGTCAAAGAAGTGCATACCGGTCTCTATAAGCAGCAGAGCGCCAAAACTCCAGAGAAAGATGCGCATCAGATGCTTTTTAACCACGTGGTTCCATAGATGGCTATGCACAAAATGGTCGCTCCCGAATGCTGTAAACCAGAGGGCGAACAGAGAGCATACTGCAAACACAAGGTTAATCCAGTATTCGTCAAAGATGTTGAAGTGCTCCCCTGCCGATGGTTCGTGGTCGTGCTCCAGCATACCCAGCGCCAGTGCAATGATGAAGGAGGCTATCCCGATCAGAAGGATAATCCTCTGCCAGGATGCCCGCTTGAGGTTGTCCCAGCTGGCCCCGATGCCGTGACGGTCGCCCCCGTGCACCTCAAAAAGCTCGTCACAGGGGGTGTGCGGCGCCTTGCGTGAGGAAGACAGCAGGTCCACAAACAAACCTGCAATTATACCCACCACAAGCAGCACGGCAAAGAGCAGAACCGCCTTGCCGGGGAACATTGCCAGCATCAAAAAGGCTTCGTCGCCGGAAGATGCTATCAGCATCGCAATAAGGGCGCCAAAAGAGATCATCCCGTGGGAATAGAGCGACACTGCCGCAAACCCGCCGACGCAGCCGGGTATCACCCCCAGAAAACCGCCAAGCAGCACCTGGCCAAAGCGGGAACGACCCAGGTGCGCCCCCATCCGGCCGTCGGAGGTGACGTTGACCCACTCGATCACCATCATCATTATTATGACCAGCCCGGTGATCAGAATGGCGCTCAGCAGCGCATCCAGAACTATTTCCATAATCTAACCTTTGTATATCGCTATCAGTTCTTCTGCTGCGGCAAAGGAGTCTAGTTTCCCCTCAAGCACAGCCTGCTCATAGTCGGGGAGCAGACGGCCTGTTGTTTCGCTCTCGTAGAACATATCCTTGAGAGACTCGTTTATACTTTCGTACATCCAGTAGCGGGCCTGTTCGCGGCGGCGTCTGAGATAGAATCCGTTGCCGGTGACAAGTTCAAAATACTCCTCCAACTTCTTCATTATGTCATCCAGACCCTCCCTGGTAACGGCAGAAGATGTCACCGCGGTGGGCACCCACCCCGACTCTGTCGGCGGGAAAAGATGGAGCGCGCTTGCATAGAGCGAGCGGGCCACCCTGGCCTTCTCCACATTGTTGCCGTCGGCCTTAGTGATGGCTATCAGGTCCGACATCTCCATAATGCCGCGCTTTATGCCCTGCAACTCATCTCCGGCGCCGGAGAGCATCAGCAGCAGGAAAAAGTCAGTCATAGAGTGGACTGCCGTCTCACTCTGGCCGACACCGACAGTCTCAATGAAGATGACGTCGTAACCGGCCGCCTCGCACAGCAGGATTGTCTCGCGGGTGCGGCGTGCCACACCTCCCAGCGAACCTGCGCTGGGGCTGGGGCGGATAAACGCCTTGGGGTCGCGCACAAGTGTCTCCATACGGGTCTTGTCGCCCAGTATGGAGCCTTTGGAGCGCTCGCTCGAGGGGTCTATGGCCAGCACGGCAAGCTTGTGCCCACGGGCTGTGATGTGGCTGCCGAAAGCCTCTATGAAGGTACTCTTTCCCACACCGGGGACGCCTGTTATGCCTATCCGCATTGTCTTACGGCCGGCCGCAATCCTCTGGCAGCGGGCAATTATCTCTCCGGCGACCTTGCGATGGCCCGGGGAGAGGCTCTCCACCAGTGTTATCGCCTGGCTCAGGATGGTGGTATCTCCGGCCTCGATGCCCGCCATATATTCTTCGACGCTCCTGATGCCAGGACGTCTCGGGGGGCGGTTGGCCAGATATGGGTTTATCACCGGCGGCTGCTTAACGCCGTCGTTTACCTTGAGGGCAGAATCATCGTTCTTGTAATCGTCAAAAAAATCGCCTTGCTTCTCCATAAATCTACTTTATCCATCCATTGATGAAGAAATCCAGACGCGGGCGGAGCGGAGAGTTGGTAGTGAGGGTCACGATGCTCACAAATTCGCCAGTCTGGGTAGATGTATCGTATTTGATCTTTATCTCGCCACTCTTGCCCGCCGCTATCTTCACAGGGGTCTTGGTAATGATGCCGGTCCGTCCGTCATCGGAGTCTGCCTTATATATGATCAGGGGGCTCTTGCCCGTGTTCTTCACCACGATAGTGTGGTCCACCTTAGTCCCCTTCTCTACCTCGCCCAGGTCCAGATACCCCTTGTCAAAGCCAGCCACCGGGGCCTTCTCTTTCATAGCGGTGGTGTAATTGTCAAAATCCTCGGCTATAGTGGCCTCCACCTTGATTTTCTCTGCGGCCTTCTTCCCGTCGATAATAAACGACGCGACATACTCACTCCTGCCCCACTTCTTCTCTCCAAGAGCGGTATTGACTGTATATGACAGGGTCGCCTTCTTGCCCGCCGGGACGGGATTGGGGTTTACCGTCACAGAGAGAGCGGGATCATCACAAACCACCTCCACTTTTATCGGCTTTTTGGAGAGGTTGGCGACGGAGGTGGCATCAGTACGTGACTTGCCCTGGAGCATATTGCCAATCAGCAGGGTTTTCTCGCGGGTGCCGAGCACACCGCCGATGGTATTGGTGTACATCTCCTTAAGGCTGAGCTTCTTGTCATATACCACACCCTTTATATGGAGAATTACCGGCCGGTTGACTCCTGATATGTAAGCTGTGATTGACTTGCTGAACGGATAGGCGCCCTGGTCGTTTTTATATGTGACCTCAATGACTCCTTTGCCGCCGGGGCGCACAGGCTCCCTGGTCCACTCGGGCACTGTACATCCGCAGCTAGAAACCACGTTGTGTACCACAATCGGCTTTTTGCTGATGTTGGTGAACTCAAACTTGCAGCTGACGCTCTTGTCGGAGAGCAGCAGGTCGCCGAAGTCGTGGACCTTCTCGTTAAAGGACACTACCTCCTCTTCCGGGCGGACGTCACTATCCTGCGCTGCGGCAGGGAGGACCGCACACATCGCAAACAGCAGGACTATCAGGGGAATTGTTGCGTTAATCTTCATTTGTCAACAATTATTTATCCACAAATATACTATTAATTGGCAATATTTTTGAGAAAATGCTTTACTTTGTATAATCTAACGAAACTATAAAACTAACATTATGGCTTACAAAATTACTGATGATTGCGCTGCTTGCGGCACTTGTATCGATGAATGCGCTGTTGGCGCTATCTCTGCTGGAGATAAATACAACATCGATGCCGATTTGTGCGCAGAGTGCGGCGCCTGTGCCGATGTTTGCCCCATGGGCGCAATTGTGAAGGACGAGTAAAAAAATTCTGAAAAGCTATTTTTACCCGAGGTAAAGGTGGCGCATTCTGACAATGTG
>CAMKTW010000122.1 GCA_946415795.1 uncultured Bacteroidales bacterium | reverse complement strand
AACAAGAGCAGTTGCGCGATTGCTGCCGTGCCGTGCTGGACATCGCAGAGGGTCTCTCCATGAGGGAGGTGCTTTTGTCGCTTGCCGCAACAGACCTTGAGATTATCTCCGTAAGGAAAATGGTGCCTCGGATGAACGATATTTTTATAAAACTCGTAAGTGAATCTGCACAGAAATGAAACTCAGCAATATAGGCCTTATAATAGGTCGCGAATACTCCACCCGGGTAAAGAAAAAGTCGTTTATCCTGCTCACCGTCCTCACTCCGGTACTGATGGCGGCGCTGATGTTTATTCCGGTGCTCATAGCCCTATATTCCGGTGAAGACAAGCAGGTTATATCGTTCGTGGACAATACCGGCCTGCTCGAGGATTGCTTTGAGAGTTCCGGCAAGACAGAATACCGGTTCCTCCCCGTGGAGACCACCCGCGAGAGTCTCAAGAATGCATTTGATACTTTTGATTCATCTACCCTTATCTATGTCTCTGCGCTGGATTCTGCAGGTAATGCAGAGGTTACGGCATATTCCAGGGAGCCCCTGGGGATGGAGACCAAGGTGGCCATAGAGAACAAAATCTCCGGCGCCTTGCGCGACCGCAAGCTGCAGCAGCTTGACATACAGAACTTTGACGAGATAATGGACAGAGTCCGCAGCGACGTAAAGATAGATGCATATACTCTGACCGACGGGGGTGAGGAGAAGAAGGACTCCGTTGAGATTTACATGATAATTGCATACGTCCTCAGCTTCCTCATCTATATGTTTGTGGCGGTATTCGGCTCTATGGTGATGCGCGGAGTGATAGAGGAGAAAACAAACCGTATCGTGGAGGTCATCGTCTCCAGCGTATCATCGTTTGAGCTTATGATGGGCAAACTTATAGGCGTGGCCCTGGTGGCTCTGACTCAGTTTGCGATATGGATAATACTCATCGGAGCGGTGATGTTTGGCCTGCAGGGGGTAATAAGCAGCAAGATGGCAGACAAGGTCGCAGATGTAACCACGGCTGTAAACGAAACCGCCGTTGGCGTTCACCCCGATATGGGCAATCTGGGTGAGATATCGTCCATAATGGACCAGCTCTCCCAGATTAATTTCGGGCAGATACTGCTCTGCTTCCTGATTTACTTCGTGCTGGGTTACCTGCTTTACGCTGCAATGTTCGCGGCAGTGGGCTCTGCGGTGGACAATGAGGCCGATACCAATCAGCTCAGCCTCCCTATAACGATTCCGCTGATGATTGGCCTGTTCATAATGCTTCACACGTTCCAGCACCCCTCAAGCCAGTTGAGCGTCTGGGCTTCGCTGATACCGTTCACTTCTCCGATGGTGATGCTGGCCCGCATCCCGTTCGGGGTGGTGCCGGCCTGGCAGCTGATACTCTCCATCGTAATCCTGATTATCACCTTCATCGCCATAGCGTGGGCATCTGCCAAGATATACCGGGTCGGTATTCTGACTTATGGCAAGAAGGCTACTTTTAAAGATTTGTTTAAATGGATGAAATACAGAGATTGATATGAAAAACTTAGTTATCGCTGCATTGGCATGCCTGCTGTGCGCCTGCGGCCCCAAAGGTTATACAAGCTATACCTGGGAGTATCACGAACTGGATTCCCGCTATGACGGAGGTGAGGACTCTGCCGTGCGGGAGGCCATCGCTGCGTACGATTCTCTTATGATTCCTCTCCAGGAGATAATCTGCTACAGTAACGACGTTTATTCCAAGGAGAGTCCGGAGAGCGGCCTGAGCAACTATTCTGTGGACGCTGTAAAGAGTTACGCTGAGAAGTATTCAAAAGGGCCGGTTGATGTCGCTCTGATTAATTTCGGAGGCATCCGTAACGATCTTCCCAAAGGTGCAGTCAGTGTATATGATATGGTCTCCATTTTCCCGTTCAACAATTACCTCACGATCCTGGATGTAAAAGGTTCCACCCTGAAAAAGATATTTGACCGGATGGCAAGCAGGAACAAGCTGGAGGCTCTCTCCGGTGTTCGTATGAAGATTGACGGCGGCCGTATCACAGAGTGCACCGTGGGGGGGAAGAAACTGGATGCTAACCGTGTTTACAGGGTCGCTACCATAGATTTTCTTGTAACCGGCGGCGACGGTATCGACTGGGGCGACGGCATTATTGCCCGCAATGATACCGGCATATTGTTGAAGGATGTGATAATCTCTGAGATGAAGGAGGTTATGGCGGCCGGCAAGACGCTGGACCTGGCCAAAGACGGACGTATTGTTATGATTAATTCTGGGAGGAAGTAGTTATGAAGCGCATTCTTATTTCTATGATGTTAACGGCGGCCGTGTCGCTGCCTGTCAGTGCACAGAAGCTGGTGGTGCTCCATACCAACGACACTCACAGCCAGATCGAGCCGATCCGCACCGGGCGTAACGCCGGCAGCGGCGGTGTGGAGCGCCGTAAGCACTTTATCGACAGTGTCCGTGCCAGGTATGGGGCAAATAAGGTGCTGCTGCTTGATGCCGGAGATTATAACCAGGGAACGCCCTATTTCAATATCGGTAAAGGCGATCTTGAGCGCGACCTGGTCAACCTTTTGGGATATGATGCCGAGGCGATAGGCAACCACGAGTTTGACAACGGCCAGGAAGAGTTTGCCCGCAGACTGTCAGGTGCAAGATACCCGACGGTGTGCTGCAATTACGATTTTACCGGTACTTCTCTGGAGGGTTATATCAAACCTTACGTGATTCTCAAACGCGGCGGTTTCAAGATTGGCATCATCGGCGCCACCGTCCGGTTGCGTGGCGTGGTTGCGGCCAAGAGCCTGGAAGGAATCGGGTCTCTGAATACTATAGACGAGGTAAACCGTTGGGCCGCATATCTCAAGGGGGAGAAGCGCTGCGACCTTGTGATACTTCTCTCGCATCTCGGGTTTGACGGCGGCAACGAAGACAACCCTTCCGACAAGATAGTGGCGGCCAACTCCCGCGACATCGATTTTATCATAGGCGGCCACAGCCATACCTTCCTGAAAGAGGCTGCAGAGGTAGAGAACCTGGACGGCGAGCTGGTGCCCATCGTCCAGGCAGGTTGCAAAGGGATAGAGATAGGGGAGCTTAAGATTTATTAGACTTTTGGCGTTATCATAGCGGGCAGCGGGCAAGATGCACGACATTTCAGCAGACCTTGCCGGCTAATTCAAATCTTTTATTACTTTTGTAAGTTAGAAACCAATTATTTGTAATACTATATGGCAACAACAGCTGATTTTAAAAACGGACTTTGCATCGACTTCAACGGTAAACCGTGTTCTATCGTATGGTTCCAGCACGTCAAGCCGGGCAAGGGTCCCGCTTTCGTCAAGTCAAAACTCCGCAATCTGGAGAACGGCCGCATCCTGGAGAAAACTTGGAATGCCGGCGAGAAGATTGAATTGATTACCGTGGAGCACCGCCCCTACCAGTACCTCTACAAGGATGAGGACGGTTACAACTTTATGCACGCAGAAACCTTCGAACAGGTCCATCTGGGAGAAGATATGATTGAAAACGCCGACCTTATGAAAGAGGGCCAGACCCTGGATATGATTTTCCTGGCCGGCGAAGAAGAGCGCTGCCTCACCTGCGAGCTTCCCACTTATGTGGAGCTTGAGGTGACCTACACCGAGCCTGCTGTAAAGGGCGACACAGCATCTTCTAACGCCCTCAAGGAGTGCACCCTCGAGACCGGTGCAACCATTATGGTGCCCCTGTTCATCAACCAGGGCGACAAGATAAGGGTCAACACTGTGGACCGTACATACGGCGAGCGTGTGAAATAAACAGTGTGTTATCCATAACAAACAAACGGCTGCTTTTTCAGGCAGCCGTTTGTTTTACTGACGCTCTATCTTGATTTGAAGCACTTCGTTTCTGCCGGAAACTGTCTTTACGAATATCGTCACCCTGAATTGAGAGCCTCCCGCGTCCAGGTCGCCGGAGGCATAGCTCATAGGCGGGCGGGAACTCTTGTGGACAATCTTGAAAGATTTGGGTGTATAGTTAGTGAAGAAGTTGCGCATTATCAGCCGGGCCTGGTTGCGGGTACAGTTGTTTACGGTACCGAGAAGGTCGAGCTGCAGGTTGTCTGCAAACCACACTGAAAGCTTGTCGCTGTCTCCCGCCTCTATATATTTTGCTATCGGGATAAACACATCGGCATCGTCTATCGCGCGGGCATCATATTTGATAACCGAAGCAAGCAGCAACACTGAAATCAGCAGATATTTTTTCATATCTTTATTATTGTTTTCCGAGAATTTTTACAAAAACCAAGCCACAACAATGAATATCCGTCTCGTCCTCACAGGCAAAACAGAGGATGCTTACCTCAAAGAGGGCATCGCAAAATACAGCGGCCGCCTGGCCCGCTATTGCAAGTTCTCCATAGTGGAAATCCCTGAGCTGAAGAATGTCAAGTCGTTATCCAGGGACCAGATAAAAGAGAAGGAGGAAGAATTGATTTTGAAGAACGTGGCGGCGGCAGACTATCTTATACTGCTCGACGAACACGGACAGACATTCACCTCGGTAGAGTGGGCACGCCATCTGGAGAAAAAATTTTTATATAGTCCGAGAGATATTACCTTTGTCATAGGGGGGAGTTACGGTTTTGGCAAAGCGGTTTACGAGCGCGCCGACGAGATGGTTTCTCTGTCAAAGATGACCTTTTCGCACCAGCTTTGCAGGGTTATTTTCCTTGAGCAGCTCTACCGCATTTTTACCATAATCAAGGGCGAGCCCTATCACCATGAATGAAGAAACCGTTCTTATATAGTGTAATAGCGCTTGCAGCCACCGCTGCGGTAATTTTTGCCGCATCGTTCATCAAAGCTGACCCGATTCAGAAGATTCAGGCAGAGGCGGTGAAGGCCGGGCGCAATCTAAGGCTGCGGGAACGCATACTTGACCGGTATTCCGACGCCGTGCTCTCCGGTCAGGCGGAGCTGCGCGATGAGACCGACCTCCCGGAAGATATGGTGATTTACCACTATAAGAACGACACCCTCCACTGCTGGATAAACCAGTTCCCAATCAGCAATGACGCCATTACGGCCGACCATTCCTATTATACGTTGCACCATCTCTACGGCGCAAGTGCCGCAAACCTGGCGCCGCTGGCGTATATAAACGACGGCGAGAGTTATGTAAACCTCGGATCCGGGTGGTATTTCCTCAAATCTTACACAAACGGGAACGAGAGGCTGATTTCTGCCCTGCTTATCAAGAGCGACTACTCCCAGGAGAGTCTCAAGTATGCCAATTGCCTGAACCCGCAACTTAAGGTGGACCGCAAATATACAACCGCCCCCCTGATGACTGATGCCGGGGCGATTGTCCACAGCAATGCCGGTACACCCCTGTTCTCAATTGTGGAGAACTCC
>CAMKTW010000121.1 GCA_946415795.1 uncultured Bacteroidales bacterium | reverse complement strand
AGAACCCCAAGATGACCGCCATCAACTCTGCCCTGCAGGTTGACCTCACCGGCCAGGTATGCGCCGATTCCCTCGGCACCAAGTTCTACAGCGGTGTCGGCGGCCAGATAGACTTCACCTATGGTGCATCCCTCTCCAAGGGGGGCAAGGCCATCATCGCGATGCCTTCCGTCACAAACAAGGGCATCAGCAAGATAGCCCCCACCCTCACCCTGGGTGCCGGCGTTGTGACCACCCGCGCACACATACATTACCTGGTAACTGAATACGGCGCCGTGGATCTCTACGGCAAGTCACTCCAGGAGCGCGCCAAGGCCATCATCTCTATCGCCCACCCCGACCATCGCGAGGAGCTGGACCGCGCCGCCTTCGAGCGTTTCGGCCCCCACTATATGTTGGTGAAATAGTCCGATATCACAATAACAAAGCGGGCAAGGTGACAGACCTTGCCCGCTTTGTTTTGTCTCTTACCGCTATATCTCCGACTGGAAACAATAGCCAAAACCCGGCTTGGTTATCAGATGTGAGGCATACTGCCCTATCTTCTTGCGGATGTGGGTAATGTTGACATCGACGGTGCGCTCCGATACGACTACGCCTTCCGGCCAGGCAGCACCAAGCAACTCTTCGCGGGTGAAAACACGGTCGGGATTCTCCAGGAAGAATTTGAGCATTTCGTATTCGGTTTTGGTAAACAGGGCTTCCTCCCTGTCAACCGTCACCCTCTTGGCATCGGTATCGATCTGGATGCCGCGGAAGCGGATACCGTTTCTGGCGGCGCCCAACCTGGCTTCTACTACATTCATCACGTAATCGCCCGTCTTCTCGCATTCGCCGATAAGGTCGTTGAATACGGTACCGTTATCGTAGCCGTAAACACGGTTGTCCAGATTGTCGATATTCTGTTGCTTGAGTGTATTCCTGAGTGAGTTGATACTGTTCTCGATGGTCTCTGAATCTGAATAACTGTAATCATCCCTGCGGCCGGACAATACCCGGTTCATCTGTTCCAGGGCATTTCCTACCAGTGAAAGCATCTGCGCCACGGCTGCGTCCTGTGCAGCGGTGAAGGCGATTTTGTTCTCCTTCTTGCGGCGGAGGATGCGGGCCATATTAAAGAAACTGTCGCCGACAGACTCCAGCTCCCCGATCTGGCGGAGCATCCTGCGGATCTTCTCTTTTGTATCATCGGACAGATGGGCATCTCCCACGTCGCCCAGATATCTTCCAATCTCGTTCTCCATCTTGTCGCTCTGTTCTTCGTACTTCTCAATACGATCGAACAACTTGGCGAACTGGTCTTCAGGGGCTGCAGTGAGTTCTACCACCATCTGGAGCATCTTGCCCATCTTTTCACCGAAAACGACTATCTCCTTCTGAGCCTGGAGGACGGAGATTTCCGGCGTCTTCATAATACCGCCGCGGATGTACTGGAGCCTGAATTCGTCCTCCTCCTCGCTCATCCGGGGCTTTATGATGCGGCAAACAAGCTTTTCCATCTGCGGAATGAATCCTATCAGCAGCGCGGTGTTTATGACGTTGAAGCCTGTGTGGAAGGCGGCCAGAGCAAATGTCAGGCGTGCAGGATCCACACTGTCTGAAGACGGATCAATTCCCACAATACGGCAGACTGTCCTTACGAAAGGATAGAACAGGATCAGTATCCATACCACGCCGAACACGTTGAAGAGCAAGTGAGCCATCGCCGCACGGCGGGCCTGCGTATTGGCACTGAGCGCCGCAAGATTTGCCGTCAATGTGGTACCGATATTCTCTCCCATTACCAATGCAATGCCCTGGAAAATGGTTATGGCGCCGGTGGAGCAAAGCACCATAGTGATGGCCATAAGCGCGGCCGATGACTGTGCGATGCAGGTGAGCACGGTTCCGATCAGCAGGAAAAGCAATATGGTCCAGTAGCTGGACGAATCAAAAGAAGAGAAGAAATTCACAATCTCCGGCTTGCTGGCAAGGTCCATCTCAACACCTGTCTGCTTGAGCATTCCCAACGCAAACAACAGGAATGACAGCCCGAAGAGGAAATCTCCGATATATCTGTGCTTACCGATCTGGATGATAACTATACCGATAAGGAATGCCGGCCACACAAGATTTGCGATGTTGAATGAAAAGCCGGCCGACATAATCCAGGCACTCATCGTGGTGCCGATGTTTGCCCCCATAATGACCGATATAGCCTGACTGAGGGTTAGCAGTGCCGCATTGACAAACGATACCGTCATCACGGTTGTGGCGGCAGAAGACTGCACGGCTACGGTGACCAGTGCGCCGGTTGCCACACCCGAGAACCGGTTGGTGGTCATAGCGCCGAGCAGGTGACGCAATTGCGGACCCGCCATTTTCTGCAGAGCCTCGCTCATAACCTTCATCCCATATACCAGGAGGGCTATCGAGCCAAGGAGTTTCAAAACAATAAGCATAGGTACCTTCAAAATATGATGCAAAAATACAATGCTTTACGCGTGCAGGAAACTGAAAGCGCAAAAAATAACAAAATCTTAACGGCAGGTTCTCACATTCTAAACCTCCAGCAGCTGCCCGTAGCCGGGGCGGTACTGATAGTGCATCAGTCTGGTAGCTTCTTCGTCGTGCATAAATTTCTGCACGATGGGATTCCACACTACGGGACGGTTCAGTTCCATAGCGATGTTACCCAGGTTGCAGACAGTGCAGGAAGAATGACCAACCTCAATGGGAACATTGGGATCGATGCGGCTCATCACGGAATTGATAAAGTTGCGGTGATGGCCGCCACGTGCCTCATAAGGGACATCCTCCTCACTAAGAGATGCTTTCATATTGAATTTGGGGTCGGAAGCCTCATAGTTTCCACGGGAAACCTTGATCCAGTCAGCTTCGCCATAGATCATAACACCCTGACTCCCTCGCTCGTTGTAAGGTTCTTCGGAGACAATCACGCCATTGTCGTACTTGTATGTCAGATGGTCAAAGTAGCTGTACCCGGGAGGAATGACCTCGACGGGACCGCTGCCGTCCTTGCCCAGCATCCACTGCGCAATGTCAAACATATGCGCACCCCAGTCTGTCATCAGGCCGCCGCCGCTGGGTTTATACCAGCGCCAGGCACCCCATAGTTGCTCGTCCTGACCGGGTGTAATCACGGGATCCAGGTCGGAATGATAATATACCGACTCCGGCAGAGGGCCGAGCCACTTGTCCCAGTTCAGGCCGGCCGGGACTTCCATCCGGGGCAGTCTGCAAGGCACCGGGGCGCCGGAAACAGGGTTGACATCATTACGGCCTACATATACTTTGACTTTCTGAATCTTACCCAGCATACCCTCGCGGGCCATATTTGCGGCAGTGATGAATTCCATACTGGAACGCTGCTGGCTTCCGACCTGGAGTATCCGGCAGTGTTTGCGCACCGCTTTCTGCAGCTGCTGGCCCTCGTAGATGGTGAGAGTGGCAGGCTTCTCGAGATAGACATCCTTACCCGCCTTGCAGGCTGCGATGGCGATAAGGGCGTGCTGATGGTCAGGGACCGCAATCACCACAGCATCTATATCAGGGCGTGCGAGAAGTTCCTGATAGTCTTCGTAAACATCCACCTTGGCCTTTGCGCCATATTTCTCCTTTACCCGGCGGACAAAGCGCTCACGCTTGATGTCATAGACATCGCACCCTGCAAGCACCCGGACGTCGTCCATAGAGATAAAACTGCTCAGCAGATACATACCCTGCTGTCCCAGACCTATGAAGCCCAATTGGACCTTGGCGTTCTTTGACACCTTGCTTGTCTTTGAATCTTTGGCAGCAGCGGCTGCGTCCTTGCCAAATGCGCCAAGAGGCAGTGATGCAGCAGCCGCCCCGAGCGCCGAATAACGGATAAAGTCTCTTCTTTGCATAATCGAATAGTATTAATTACTCATAAAGATAAGCAATAATACGTTAACTTCATCCTGATATAACATCTTACATCCTCAGCCGCCAGGCTTGAGGGAAGAGGTTGTTTGCGCGGTTGCCAAGGTTCTTTACGAAACCGAGCGGCAGATGTTCATATGTGACGGTGAGGAATCCCTTTGGGGCATCGGGAATACGCAGGGCTTCGCAGCGGAGGAACTGGAGAGCCTGGTCTTTTGTGAGTTCAATCTGTGGGAATACATCGCGGTTGAAGGCCTGGCTCAGAGCCAGATCGGCCTGCGGAACCAGGTCTCGGCCTTTGACAGAAGCCACCGCAACGCCGCTGCGTATGGACTTTAGGTTTGATTTAATAAAACGTATGTCGCTTTCGACTGCTGCGGGATAAGCCTTGAGTATTTTTCCGGCAGCGGTCTCTTCTTCGTAGCAAGACATTCCGGGCAACACCCAGTCGCACTTTATGCTCTTTGCGGACTTGGAACTCTTGCCCGACTGACCCTTCTCAGAAACTGGTTTCCCCTGCCTGCCAACGTTTGCAGGAGCCGTCTTGCGCACCAGCGCCACATACTGACCTTCTCCCCGAGTGATCCCCGGCGCAAACTGGAGACCGTACCTGGTTGCAATTGCTCCGCCAGACGCAGCGTTACCGCGTAGGGAACAGGAGCGAAGAGCCGCCTGACCCGGAGCGGAGCTTGCTAGGAGCGAAGCGGAGCCTGGCGCACACGTTTCCGCCCCGAGTTCGCGGCAAATCCACTCCACATTGTCGTCGTTTTCACTTGAATTAAAGGTACAGGTAGAGTAAATGAGATACCCCCCTTCGCGCAGCGAATTCCATACGTCCGCGACGATTCTCCGCTGGCGTGCGGCGCAAAGACGGACGTTCTCCAGTGACCATTCCGCGATCGTACCGACATCTTTGCGGAACATACCCTCTCCAGAGCACGGAACATCGGCCAGAATTATATCAAAGGTTGCACCAAGCTTTGCAAAATCCTTTGGGTCATCATTTGTAACAACAGAGTTACAAGCTCCCCATTTGACCATATTTTCTGCCAAAATGGAGGCTCTGGAGCCAATGACTTCGTTTGATACCAGTAAATCCGAGGGTCTGAGAGCGGCCGCGGCGGCTGTGGATTTCCCCCCCGGCGCAGCGCACAAATCAAGTACCTTAAGTGGAACTTCAAATTCAGAAATCACCGTTTCTGCCACCGCCCCGACAAACATTGCCGACGGATCCTGAACATAATAAGCTCCTGCGTGCAGCATCGGATCCAGCGAGAAAACGGGACGCTCGTCAAGGTAAAAGGCCTCGTCGCACCAGGGGACAAACTCCCCGGCTCCGGTGAATTCTGCCCTTAAAGAGCGGGCATCTGTCTTGGCAGGATTTGCCCTGACGGCAGTAACGGAATCGCCGCAGGCAAGCGCCTCCAGCACAATCTCCGCCCTGTCAGCGAAAATGGCGCGGGCAATAGCTATGAATTCTTGTGGAAAGTGCGCCATCGGCACTACAGGAAACTCTCCACGGAGATATCAGGG
>CAMKTW010000120.1 GCA_946415795.1 uncultured Bacteroidales bacterium | reverse complement strand
TTGGGATAGCTCCGGGATTGGGAGTAGACTATGCTTTCAGCAACCCTGCCGGTTTCCGATACCAGGAGGTTGGCCTTTTTGCACCGATTGATTTCAACTATGGTTTCCAGATGAACGACAACCTGAGACTTTCATTATTTGCCGGTCCTACCCTCTATTATGGTCTCCTTTCTCAAGAAACATCGGTTTTTCCGCCATATAACTATTATGTAAGTGACAGCAAACGGTTTGACGTCTCCCTTGGAGGAGGTTTATGGCTGGACATAGTAGAGACTGTCCGCATAAAATTCGGCTACAAATACGGGCTGACGAATACCAGCAAAATAGCTGGCATCACAGAGAAGAATCAATTCCTTACCATTTCCGCAGGCTATATTTTCTAAGGGACTGCGGGCAGTTTCGCAATAAAGCCTACTCGTAATTCCCGGCGGCGCGGCGTAAGATCGAGGCGAATTCTGCGACATATCCTGCCGGGGAGAGGACCTTTACGAACTGGCCGAAGGAGAGCAGCTTGCGGGTAAAATCGAGCGTGGGGTGGATATGGTAGGAGAAGTCGGAATATGCATCGTCTGTAATCTGGTAAGATACCTGGCCTGAAACAGAATCTGCCGCAGATGGACGGAAACCATTCACGTTGGAGTCCGCCAAAGACGCGGCTGGACCCTTTGATGAAGAGCCTGCAGCGACGGTGCGCACCTCCACCTGCGACCCGTGCAGCGGAAGCGAGCGGAAATAGTTGACATACTGGGATGTGAAGACGCGTACGGTAACAACCATCAGCGGAACAGTATCATCGATCAGGACCCCGTAATAGTCGCGGAAATAATCTGCAGGGACTGCACCGCGTCTGCCGCCCAGGACCAGTCTGGCCACCTTGCGGGCGTCAAACTCCTCTGATTTGACATTGCACTCCCCTATCCTGTCCAGACCATATACCCTGGTCGTGGCATCGGAAGGTTTCCAAGCCAGCATATACCAGCGCTGTTCACGCAACTTAAGGCAGAAAGGATACACCACAGAGGCTACAGGTTGCGAATCGGGCTTGAAACTCTTGTGGACAAGACTTATGGCGCGGTTCTGGCGCAGGGCCTGGAGGATGACACTCAGCACGGCACCGCCCGCAGACGGGATATCCTCCAGCAGGATACGTTCCGCCAGTTCACCTCCGCCGGAAACCGCCTCGTTGATACTGAGAGAATTGAGCAGAAGCCGCTTGACCTGAGAGCGCTGAAGAGAATCCTCCTCTGCGATGCGATAGCGAAAATGGCCGTCGATGCGGGAGACATCCAGAGTGATTCCAAACAGGCTCTCAATCTCACACTTGTAGTTGTAGAATGTCTTGCGGGAGATTTCCGGTTCGTGATTGTCGTTGTAGATACAGTCTCGCCAGCGGCGGTTTATCTCCTCCCTGGAGATGCCGTATGACCCCGCCTCGTAGATGAGATTCAAAAGCCAGATATATCTGGCGACCAAATAAGAAGTGCTGGTTTTCATAGCGTGGAGATTTCTGGAACAAATTTACAAAAAAAATGTATGTGCCCCAAAATTTTACACACATATAGCACCACATTTGTACCAGAAACAAAAACGCAGAACACTATGAAACTTGTTATCGCACTCGCAATTATCGCAGCCTCGATAGTATTCGCCTCTCAGGACTAAGCTATGCCAGCTTGCCGTTGGAGATGTCGGTAAGTTCTTCAGTAATGACCTGCTGACGCTGCTTGTTATAGGTCAGTTGAAGCTGCCCGAGCAGATCCTGTGCATTGTCGCTCGCTGTCTGCATAGCAATCATACGGCAGGCATTCTCGCTGGCATTGCTGCTGAGCAAAGTCGCATACATATCGGTACGCATTGCCAGCGGCAGCAGCTTCTCCACCACCTCCCTCTCAGAAGGCTCCACAATGACATCATCCGCCAGAGGGTCCGGGGCGCCTTCGGCAACAGCGGAAGATGCCTTGAGCGGCAACCAGGTACCATTTTCGATACTCTGCCTGGAAGCGCTATGGTAGCGCATATATAGCAACTCTACGCGCGCAAAGCTTCCCGCTACAAATCCATCCACAAAAAACTGCGCCAGGGAGGCCATATCGCCGTAAGAGAGATTATCGCCTGCAGCGACAAAATCTGCGCGGACATCGCGCCCCGCTTTGCGGGCCATCCTGGCCACCTTCTCACCCACCGGAAAGACAGTCACGGGATTGCCGGCCGCTTCAATCTCATTGACACGAGCCTCCAAAGCCTTGAATATATTGGTGTTATAACTGCCGCAAAGGGCCGTGTTAGAAGAGAACACCACAATCGCCACCCTATCTGCAGAAGGTCGACTTGCCACCAGTGCAGAAGAACTCATCTGATGCGACAGACCCAGAAGTATGTCGTTGAGCGCGCCCTTGTAGGCATCCAGCCCGGCGACCATCTTCTGCGCCTTGCGCAGCTTGGCCGACGCGACCATCTTCATCGCCTGAGTAATCTTCAGAGTACTCTTTACCGACGAAATCCGGGCCTTTATCTCTTTGAGGGATGCCATTTCAAGATATCGTTACGAGTTGAGGATAGATGAACAAACAACAGCTGCGGCAGCCCGGATAGCCTCCTCCACCTCAGGTGTGAGCCCTTTGGAACGGAGCGTTTGTAAAGTATCGCCGGCCGAGAGATGCTCCAGCAAAAGCCTCTCAAAATCGTGAACGCGGTCGATGGGGATATCCTTCATAAGGGCCTTGGTTCCGCAGTAGAGCACCGCCACCTGCTTCTCTACAGGCATAACAGCGTGCAGCGGCTGGATAAGAAGCTTGGTATTCTTGCGCCCTTTGTCAAGCGTCATCATAGAGATGGCATCCATATCGCTGCTGTACTTGCTGAACGCCTCCAGCTCACGGTATTGAGCCTGGTCTATCTTGAGCGTTCCGGCCACCTTCTTCATAGACTTGGTCTGTGCATTGCCGCCGACGCGGGAGACAGAGATACCCACGTTGATGGCGGGACGGTTGCCCTGGTTGAAGAGGTCGGTCTCCAGGAAAATCTGACCGTCGGTGATGGAGATGACGTTGGTGGGGATATATGCCGATACGTCACCGGCCTGGGTCTCTATGATGGGGAGTGCGGTGAGTGAACCGCCCGCCTTGACGCGACCCTTCATACTCTCGGGGAGATCGTTCATCATCTCTGCCACCTCCTGCTGCTCGATAATCTTTGCAGCGCGCTCTAAAAGTCTGGAATGCAGATAAAAGATGTCGCCCGGATACGCCTCGCGACCGGACGGGCGGCGCAGGATAAGCGAAACTTCACGGTATGCCACCGCCTGCTTTGAGAGGTCGTCGTAGATTACCAGAGCGTGGCGTCCGGTGTCACGGAAATACTCGCCGACGGCGGCACCGGCAAACGGAGCGTAGTAGCGCATAGCAGCAGAATCGCCGGCAGTGGCGGCAATCACTATGGTATAGTCCATCGCCTTGTGCTGCCTGAGCGTCTCAACTATGGTGGCAACGGTAGAGGCCTTCTGGCCGATGGCGACATAGATGCAGTAAACCGGGTCGCCGTTCTCGTAGCCGGCACGCTGGTTGATAATCGTATCTATCGCAATAGAGGTCTTGCCGGTCTGACGGTCGCCGATAATGAGTTCCCTCTGGCCGCGGCCTATCGGGATCATAGAGTCGATGGCCTTGATGCCCGTCTGCAGCGGCTGAGCCACCGGCTGGCGGAAAATCACGCCCGGCGCCTTACGCTCCAGTGGCATACGGAAGCTTTCACCGGTGAGTTCGCCACTGCCGTCAAGGGGTTCTCCCAAAGGTGTGATGACCCTGCCCAGCATCGACTCGTTTACATCTATAGATGCGGTCCTGTATGTCCGTTTGACAATATCGCCCTCCTTGACATTATCGGAAGAGCCCAGCAGCACCGCACCCACATTGTCGGCCTCGAGGTTCATCACCACCGCCTTGCCACCGTTCTCAAACTCGAGCAGTTCGCCCGCGCCCGCAGCGCTCAGGCCCCAGATGTGTACCACGCCGTCGCTCACGCTGAGCACCTCCCCCACCTCTTCTGTCTTGGCGGAGAGGTCGATATTGCGCAGCTCCTCGAGCAATACCTTGGATATCTCAGAAGGTCTAACGTTATCTTCCATACTCACTCTATTTCGCAAATCATTGAAATTCAAATATTAAATGATACGCTTGTTTTTCACCTCAAAGGCTTTTTTCAAGTCGCGTATCTGACGCTCAACGCTGGCGTCCAGGCGGCGGTCGTCCACTTTATAGATGAAGCCGCCTATGATGGCGGGGTTGACAGTCACCTCTATCTCCACAGTACCGGCGCCGGTATGCTCCCTGGTGAGAGCTTCCAGCTTCTCCAGCAACTGGGGGGAGGCTTCATCGGCAACAGTAAGGCGGGCGGTAACTATGCCACGGGTCTTTTTATAGATGGCCTGATAAGACTGAAGGATGGCCCTGAGGCGCCTTTCGCGACGATGCCTTATAACCAGCTGCAAGAAATCGTCAAACGCATCACAGTGGCCAGGCACCGCTTTGCGGAGCAGCTCCATCTTCTTTTCAGAAGCCACCGGCGACGACAGCACCTCTTCCATAGGGCGTAACGCCGGCAGCATAATGCGGGAGTCGCGGAAGCACTCTTCCTGCTGCCCGCACTGAGCAGAATACTGCTCCAATGCAGTTCCATACCGCTTTGCTATCAGTCCGCCATTCATATCACCCCCTTTCTGTCACCGCTTCATCGCCAAGAATCTCCTGCAGGGCCTCCTGCGCCTGACTGTCGCTCAACTGCCCGCGCAGCACCTTGGTGGCCATCTGCACGGCAATCATAGCGACCTCGCCGCGGGCGCTTGCCAGAATAGCGTCTTTCTCGTCCTGAGCCTGTTTCTTTGCCTCGGCAATGATGCGGGCCGCCTCTTCCTGCGCCGTTTCGCGGGCATCGCCCACAATCTTGTCGCGGCTTGCAGCGGCCTCTTTGAGGATATTCACCTTCTCGCGCTCGGCATCGGCAATGATCTTCTCCCCTTCTGCCTCGAGTCCGGCAATGCGGACCTCGGCGGAGCGGGCTGCGTCGAGTTGAGTGTCGATATATCTCTCACGCTTCTCGACGGAGTCCAGAATCACCGGAAAGGCAAACTTTGCCAGGATGAAGAAGACCACGCCAAAGGCAATCGTCATCCAGAACAGCAAACCTCCTGATGGTGTCAGAAGTTCCATAGTCTGTCCTGCGGAGTATTAGAGCGCCATAAAGCAGACTACCACTGCAAAGAGGGATACACCCTCGATGAGCGCTGCCACGATAATCATAGATGTACGGATATTACCGGCACTCTCCGGCTGGCGTGCTATAGCCTCCATAGCCGATTTACCAATTTTTCCGATGCCCCAGGCGGCAGCGAAAACGCACAATGCTGCACCAACTGCGGCAGCCAACTTTTCTAATTCCATAGTAACTGATTTATTAATGGTTTATAAATAATCTCCTTTAATGT
>CAMKTW010000119.1 GCA_946415795.1 uncultured Bacteroidales bacterium | reverse complement strand
ATGGACTGCGGCGGACGGAACTCCCGCTGAGTTTGAGACCTTCTGCACGGAGAATTTTGTGGCGGACCCCTGCGAACTGGCGCGTATGGCTGCGCAGCTGGAGCAGAATTTTGAGAGCCTGTGGGGCTGCTTCAACAAGATGACCGTGGACCTTAACCTGCCCATCCACGTGGAAGGCCCGCTTCCGACCCCCCTGGACGAACTGTTTGGCGCCTACAGCCCGTCCGCACACTTCAACGACGATATGTTCCAGCAGAAAATCGCCTTTATCGTAGTGCTGAACTTTCCCTTCTATTCTCTGGAGGAGAAAAATACCCTGGGTAAGGACTGGAGCCGCCAGGAGTGGGCCTATGCCCGCCTGGGTGACGTTTTCACCGCCAGAGTGCCGGCAGATTGTCTCCAGATGCTGTCGGCGCAGCTCTCTGCAGCTGACAGTTACATCGCCAGCTACAACATCCAGATGGGGCATCTGCTGGACGGAAATGGCGGGCATATCTTCCCCGACATATCCCTCATCAGCCACTGGGGGCTGAGGGATGAGCTTAAAACCCACTATAACGAAGGTGAGGAGGGGTTGGCAAAGCAGCGTATGATTTATCAGGTGATGCGCCGCATCATTGACCAGAGCATCCCGCAGTGTGTCATCAACAACCCGGAGTATGACTGGAATCCTTACTCTAACGCAGTATCCAAAGATGGCAAGGAGGTCGATGCCGACTCCGAACCGGATACCCGCTACCAGTATTTCCTGGATAATTTCAATGCTATGCGGCAACTGGACCGTTATAATCCGCGCTATCCAACCGCAATCGCCCGCGCCTTTGAAGGGGATATGGAGGTAAGTTTCGATGAAATAGAGAAGCTGTTCGATGATTTCTGCAGTTCGCCCGAGGTAGGGGAGGTGGCAAAACTCATTGAGCGGCGGATGGGACGCAAACTTGAGCCGTTCGATATCTGGTATGACGGTTTCAAGAGCCGGAGCACGATTAACGAAGATGACTTGTCAGAGCAGACTCGCAAGCTTTATCCAGATCGCGAGGCGTTTGCCACTAAAGGTATGCCTTTGATCCTGAAACAGTTGGGTTTCAGCCAGCAGAAGAGCGATTTCATCTGTTCACACATAACAGTCGATCCGTCACGAGGTGCCGGTCACGCCTGGGAGTCGGCTATGCACAGCGACAACGCCCGATTGCGGACCCGGATTGGCAAAGACGGGATGGACTACAAGGGTTACAATATCGCCGTGCATGAGTTCGGCCACAATGTTGAGCAGACCATCACCCTCCACGATGTCGATCACTACATAATGAGGGGTGTGCCAAACACGGCCTTTACGGAGGCGCTTGCATTTGTGTTCCAGGTCCGCGACCTTGACTTCCTTGGCTATGCTGACGACGATCCCTCCGGCGATTCGATGTTCACGCTGGACATCTTCTGGAGCTGCTACGAAATTATGGGTGTGGCTCTTGTGGATATGTACAGCTGGCGCTGGCTCTACGATCATCCTGATGCTACGGCGGCACAACTCAAAGAGCAGGTTATCAAGACTGCGCAGGAAGTGTGGAACAAGTATTACGCACAGTATCTCGGAGAGGATAATTCTCCCATCCTGGCCATATACAGCCATATGATTGACGTGCCGCTGTATCTGGCAAATTATCCGTACGGCCACATAATCGAGTTCCAGCTGGAGCAGCAGCTGAAGGGGAAACCGGTGGCAGCAGAGATAGAGCGCATCTATTCCGCCGGCCGCCTGACCCCGCAGCTTTGGATGCGGAACGCCGTTGGCAGCGAAGTCTCAACCCGGCCGTTGCTTGAAGCGGCGTCTGCGGCTTTGAATAATACTGATAACCGATGACAAAGGAAGAATACAGGCAGATGATGCGCAGTTTCTTCCCGATGCCAAACGGTGGAAGAAATAACGATGCTTATAATAATCGTATCGCGTTGATGATGCGGCCGCAATGAGTGCCTTCGCGTCGGGCGGAGAAGAATGTGGCGTCTGTGAAGGTGTCGATGCCGCATAGCTGGATGTCGGCGGGCTTCACCCCTGCCTTCTCCAGCAGCCATCGGTTGGCACTCCAGAGGTCGATGTGATGTCCGCCCGACATCGCAACGCCGGTGACCGGACCCCGGAACGACCATATCCGCTCCATTGGGAAGCCGGCCGCGGAGAACCGCTCCACAACCTCTTCTCCCACCTGGAAACTGTCCGGGCCGATGGATGGGCCGATTATTCCGCGCATATCTTCTGCTGCGCATCCGAACTGCTCCGACATAACCTCAATGGCCTTTGTGACGATATGCAAGACGGTTCCCTTCCAGCCGGCATGCACGGCTGCAACGACCTTCCGTACCGGGTCAAACAGAAGTACCGGTACGCAGTCTGCGGTCCTTACACCTATAGCGACGCCCGGCAGCGCAGTAATAAACGCATCGTAGCCTTCAAGATCTTCTCGCGTAAGATCTGGGCGGCCGATGACGGCCACCTTGCAGTCGTGTACCTGGTGCCCCTGAATCACTGGGTAGGGCATCTCGGATTGCCGCCTCGTAGAGAAAGCCTCCACGCCGCTTCCCGTCTCGTATGCAAGCAGTTCCGACTCTCCTCTCATATGCTCTATTATTCCTGATTCCTTAGTTTCAGCCGCAGAACTCTTATCGGTGTGTCTCTCCCCTGGCTCGGGTCAACGCAGGTCTCTCCAGTGGGAATGAATCCGCATTTTTCCATTACACGGCCAGAAGCAGGATTGTCTATGAAGTGGCCGCTGACAAGAGACGGGATGTCTGTGGTGGTGAGGATGTGTTGTATCATCAGATGCATCGCCTCGGTGCAGATGCCCCTGTTCCAGTATGGCTGGCCGATCCAATAGCCTGTGACAGGCTCGTTTTCAAGTGCAGGGAGGTTACAGTCGCAGGATGGGCCGTAACCAATAGCACCGACAGCCTCCCCCGTCTCCTTGAGAATGATGGCCCAAGTGGAGTCGTTGTGAAACAGTGTCCGTATGATTGTCTGGCTCTCCTCCACGCTTTTGTGCGGTGGCCAGCCTGCCCTCTGACCCACAACCGGGTTGGAAGCATATTTGAACAGGGCCGGAGCGTCGCTCTCTAACCACGGCCTGAGCAATATCCGTTCAGTCTCCATTTGCAGATGTCGATTCTTTTTGTCGTTGCCTGCCATTGTCTATAAGTTCGCAGCCCGCCAGACACCGGCGCGGAGAGCCATATTTTCCTGCAGGCATTCGCTGTAGAGCCAGGGCTCGCAGCTGTGTATGTCGCCTACGTTGATAAAGTTGGCGAATGGTGGATATTCGGCTCCGTCATAGCCTTCTACCACCAGGACGTGGTATTCGGGTGAAAGGGTAACGGTGATGGTGTCGTGAAGCACTGCTGGGGTTGCATCTGTGACCCAGTTCACGGGGTTTATGGCGATACTGGTGGATGCAATGACGGGGTTGACGTATTTCACATTCTTGACGGTGTTGTAGCAAATGGTTACGCCGATATCGTTTGCCCCTTGGGCCGGCTTGATATGGTCGCAGGTGGAAAGGTCTTCGTCTGTGACTTTGTATCCGAGCACATACGCCGCCGCCAGCTGGCTGTAGGTGGTGTCGTCCATGTATTTGAGCAGTTCCACCACCGCCATGCCGCCCTGGCTGAATCCGGCGATTATCAGTGGCCGGCCGGATTCGCGCTGCTTCAAGAAACAGTCAAAGGCATCGCAGACATCCTTCATGGCCAATCTCGTGCGTTCCTGGATTATTTCCTCGTCCCGGGTCAGGAATGCCTCAATGGTTGCGTGGCGGTAGTAGGGCGCCCAATAGCGGTTGCCGGGAGCCATATAGTCAGCAGCTTTGTTCATCTCTATGGCCATACGCTCGCAGTGTCTTGGATTCCAGACATCGGCGTAATGGATAGTGTTCCCTTTCTCGTCTGTCCAATCTTTCTCCCAGGTAGATACCACGTAGAAAATGTCGGCCCCTGTCCCGTCCGGATCCATATCCTCCGTTATCCACATAGCGGAATTTGCATAATCAGGGGCTTCAGGGATCACCTCTTTATCCTTATTGTCGCAGGCGCTCATGCAAAGCAATATAATAATTATGGCGCCCTGTAAAAATGTTCTGTTGGCTTTCATACAGTAAGACCTTTGCTTGCAATGATTTTCCAGAACGCATCCACATCCCGTCTGACAATATCTACGGGGGCTTCGTAATCACTGGCGATGTGCCCGGCGACGGCCTCTGCGTCCAGCCCTTCGGAGAATAACCTGAGCATATTGGCTGCGGTTTCGTTCAAGGTGAAAACCTGTTCGACTGTCCCCTTGCCGGGATCCTTCGCGGCTACGACATATCTTGTCCCCAGAGGAGATATTTCAATGGTATATTTCAGCATAGCTTAGAATCTGTTATCGCTTCATTCGGGCTGACTATCTTCCGCCGGCCATAGAAGGCAGAACGCATCTCGTATCGCATCTGGCTCAGCCAGTCGGCTCTGTTTTCCGGGAAGCAGTTACGGCACTCGTCGCATTTGACAAGGCGGAAGCAATCGGGATAAAGAGGGCAGTCGCCGCACGCCTCGATTTCAGGATACACCTCTTTGAAGGCAGTCAGGTTATCAGCGTTATAGGTATCGATGTTCAGACGGATATCCACGGCTATGCCCGCATCCAGCAGAAGGTGGATATTCCCGATTACCCTTCTGAAAGCGTTCACCCCTTTGTATATGTACGCCTTTGCTTTGTTATAGACATCCTCCGTACCGTCGAGGGTTATCTGTACGCTTCTCAGCTCCCAATCCACCTTTGCCCTGCCGATGATTTCCCTGTCAAAGAGATATCCGTTGGAAACAATCTTCGAGTTGAAGGGAATCCCCCTCTCCCTGAGCCCGCGGCAGATTATATCTATTGCCTCCATATTGTACAACGGCTCGCCGCCAAACCAGGATATGGATACCTCATTGCCGCCACAGTGCCCGGCTATGAACCCGGCTGTCTTTTCTGCACTCCCGGGACTCATAGGTATCCGCGCAGCATTCTTCTCGAAGCAGTAAAAGCAGCGGGCGTTGCAGTCCGTCGTCGTGAAGATGGTATAGTCAGTGATAATTTTCGCCGCGGGGCGGAGCATCTTTGCCACATTCCGTATCTGCAGGCAGGTGCATCAGTACTTGAACCGTGACCGCCAGGTAATTGAGTACCCTGACTACCGCAGATGACGCCTTCTGAACGGAAATAGATTATCTCGATTGCAGGAGATGCGTACTTGTTAATCTTATTTTCCATTGCTAATTCTTTTAAAAAACGCGCCGGAGGTAAGTATTTTACTGAAATCGCCAATGGATTCTAAAATATTAGTGCAACCAGAACACATCGCTATGCCTATCGGACCGGGAAAGTAAAGTAGGTGTCGGGGTATGGCTCGTCTTTTAACGTAAAGTGCCACCACTCGCTGTCAAGCGTCTTGAAGCCGTGGCGGACCATGGCGTCGCGCAGAATCATACGGTT
>CAMKTW010000118.1 GCA_946415795.1 uncultured Bacteroidales bacterium | reverse complement strand
GGCGTCGTTGCAGAAGCCCAGGGCGGTCATATAATTGAAAAGTGCCGGTACGAGCAGCGGGGCTACGGTAGAGATCATAGCAATGCTCAGCGGACCTGACAATGACTCTTTTTCGCTGTGTGTCAGATCTTTAATCTGATTGACATTGAAAAGCACTATTTTGGCGCGGTCTATCACGGTGCGACCTATTTGAGTAACTGCCAGAGGATGTTTGTCGCGGTCGAATATCTTGACATCAAGTTCCTCCTCAAGTTTTTTCACCATCAGGCTGAGGGTGGGTTGGGTAATGCCACACACCTCTGCGGCTTTTCCAAAATGGCCTTGCCGTTCGATTTCGACGATATATTTTAACTGCTGTAAAGTCATTGAGGCAGCCTTTAATTGATTTTATCAATGTAAAGATAAATATTATTATATTGATAAATGATATATCGGGAGATATTTTTGTACCCGCTAAAACCAGGAAAAATGAATACCCGTATTATCGCATGGTATATAGGCCTCTCCCTTTTGCTGATATCGGTCTTGATGGCCATATCGGGAGTAATAGCATTCGCCACGGAGGGTGACGAGAGCCGGATCCCGCTGTTGTACGCCACGGTCATCACCTTTCTGACAGGAATCTTCCCGTTGATATTTGTCCGTAACAGGGCGGAGACTCTGAGATTCAAGGAGGGAAACTGTATCGTGGTGGGCTCGTGGCTCTTTGCGTGCCTCTTTGGTATGATTCCCTATATAATGTACGGGAGGGAGTTTACCCCGATGAACTCCCTGTTTGAAAGTGTATCCGGGTTCACCACCACCGGGGCTTCGATACTGAATGATATAGAAGCATTACCCAGAGGATTGCAGTTCTGGCGGATCTCTACTGCCTGGGCGGGCGGTATAGGGATAGTCACGCTCTTCTCGATGATAATAGCCGGCAGCCACAACCGGTCGGTGCTCTCCGAAGCGGAGATATCCGATATGGCGATGCAATCGGTTTCCGGCCAGAAAAGCATATTGTTCGCCAACAGGATGCTGGTAACCTATCTGGCACTTACGATTCTGACCCTGTTCGGCCTCAAACTGACAGGAATGCCCTGGTTTGATTCCGCCACAAACGCAATGTCGGCTTGCAGCACGTGTGGCTTCTGTTCCCGTAATGCCAGCATCGCCTCATATTGCAATCCTGCCGCCGAGGTGGTACTGACCTTTGCGATGCTTGCCTCCGGCATTAACTTCGGGATATTGTTCTTGACCTTCGTAAAAGGAAGCCATCGTTCTGTTTTCAATTCAGAGGCGATCCGGTTTTTCCTGATACTCGTATTCGTGGCTATCTGTGTTATGACGGGCGATCTTATGATACACGACGGACAGAAGTTTGCAGCGGCATTGCGGAATGCTTCATTCCAGGTCGCTTCCATCTCTACTACCACTGGTTTCGCCACCCAGGATACGACCCGCTGGCCTTCCTTGTCGGTGGCTATCCTGATTATCTGTTCGCTGATATGCGGCTGCTCAGGTTCCACCTCCGGCGGCATCAAGATAGACAGGGTCTTGCTGGCCATCAAAGGAATTAACTGGAGAGTAGGGCTGGCGATCAATCCCAGATTGGTTCAAGCCATCAGGGTTGACGGAATGATACGCCCCTTTGAACACGTTGCGGATGCTTTTGGCTATATTTTCTGCTATCTGGTTATAATGGCCATCGGTGCCGCCGTCAATATAGCCTGCGGACTTGACCTGTCGACGGGTATAACGGCTTCGATTGCCTGCATCGGAAACGTCGGACCGGGCTTTGGCGATGTGGGATCGATGTCCAACTATGCTGCCGTGCCGGAATTTGTCAAATTCACAAGTATGCTGGAGATGCTGATAGGGCGTCTTGAGATATTCCCGGTACTTTACCTGTTCCGCTCGATACGCAAGCCGGGACTGTAGTCTCTGGGCAACAAGGCGTTACAAGCGGTAAGAATACCGTCCGCTGCCGACTGTGGCGACCGGTTCGCCCTGGCCGGGCAGCCAGATTTCTGCGGTCATATTTGAGGGGACGATGACCTCCAGAAGGCCGCCTCTGACAGAGACGGAGATGCCGCCGCGGATGGTCGGTACGGTGATTTCCGCCCATTCAAGGTTGCCGGGCTGCGGCCGGATGGCCACCCGGGATAAGCCGGGCTCCAGCGGTGTGATTCCCATCAGGCAGAACGGAATGGCATTGCCCGGGGCGGCGCCTGCGATGTGGTTCCAGTCCTGATTGGGTTTGAAACTGTCGTCCCAGGCCTCCAGGGTGATAGTTGTTCCAATGCGGATGCCGTTGTACCAGCTGCGTATGTCACCTCGGGTCATCATCCTCAGAGCTGCATCGTCCCGGCCGGCTGCGTATAGTGCCTGTAGCAGGTTGTGGGCGCCGAATATGCTGCACCTCAGGCCGCGTGACTCTATAAAATCGGCAACTGCGGCTTGGTTTTCAGGAGTGGTAAGGCCGCAGATAACAGCCATCATATTGGTGTGAAGGCTGGAATGGCCGGTCTCAATGCCGTCTTTATAGATGTCGGCAGCCGGGTTGAAAAAGGCTTTCTGAAAGGCGTCGAAGGTTTCCGCAGCTTCGTGGTGAAAGTGTTCTGCATCCGTGGCAGATGAGTCGGCGGGCTGTGTATGACCCTCAGCATCCTCTTTTGCGAGCACCAGGGCGATGCTGGCCAGCCGCTGCAGGGTGCGGTAGTAGAGCGCGTTGACCACGGCATTGTAATCTGAATAGACAAATCCGTCATCTTCCCCGCCCTGGCCATCATCAAGGCCCAGAATCCCTGAATGTGGCCAATCGACTATATCTTTGATCTCTCCGTCGCGGTTGATGCTTGCAAGGAACGTGGGCGATTGCCCCTGAGTGGTGGAGACCAGACCGTTTTCCTTGCGCAGTGCATCAAGGCCGTGCGCCTTGAGAATCTGGTAGTTGGCTCTGAGTGCCCGGCTGTCGCCGGTCCAGAGATAGTCGTTCCAGGCGATTTCCACTGCATAGAGAATCCACTCGGTGGGCCAGGTGGGCTTTTCAAGCAGCCACTCCAGGGTGCGGCGGTCTATTGTGTACTCGGCATCGCTGCCGTAATGGCACAGCTGCGCTATGAGTGCGTCATATTCGTAAGGGATCCGCTCGCGGTTGCCATCCACCCAGATCCCGGTAAATGAACAGGGTTTGAGGCTGTAGTGGCAGAGATCCCATATAGTGTTCAATGTGTCGTTGCTGCACCGGAAAGATGCCGCGTTCTCATTGAAAGGGTAGTGGTAGCTGATCCGCCCTACCTTGACAGGGGTGACGGTGCCGCAGATTTCGCAATAGCGGAATGGCGATACAACCCCGGCATAATCGGGCAGAGGCACAGCCATCGGCCCGGTATTGCGGACGTCGCGGTTGGGTTCAACCAGGTAGGTATGGGTACCCGCCTTTACCCTCAGGCCAATCTCGTCATACAGCACCGAACTTATCCGCGGGGTATGCTCAATCTTGCCATCCTTCAGCCGCTCGCCGATTATGACCATAATGCTGTCGTCAGAGGCAGCCGTGAGCGTGAGTTCAAGTTTGCCGAACGCCGCCTTTTCAAAGTCATAAACTCCGTTTGCAGCGGATGCGGCCGTTTGGCGCTCAGCTATCAGCGGGTATGAAGGAGTGGCATATTCACAAAGTGTCTTATCCGTTTTGAAACGTTTAAAAGCGCTTTTAGATGTTTCTGAACGTTTACCGGACGCCGTCGCCAATTTCAACTCTACCGACCATTCATATTGGGTGTCCGGTTGCAGTGAAGGGCCCTTGTATGGTACAGCCACACTCCGGGGACTCTCCACCCATCCGCTCTCCCAAACAGTTTTGTAACCCTCTCCAACGGGCTCGGCAGGTGACTCAGGAGGCAATAGCTTATGGACAGTTATCCTATATGCCATTTGAACCGTACTGTCCCCGACAGATGGCACGATCCAGGAGAATTCGGGGTGTTCCGACTTTATCAGCGCATAGCGCCCTTCCCCGAAATCAGTATCGGTGAATTCCATCAGATCCGTCCGCAGGGCATATGGAACTGACCGGGAAGGTGTTGAAGAGTCTGTTGCCGTCACTCCCGAGGAAACACCGCCTGTCAGATGCCGCGAACCGCAGGAACCCGTCAAGATGCAGCACATCAGCACAACCAGCAGCGATTTAAAGATATATCTCATAATCAAACAGTTTCGTTCAACAGTATCAATTTGCAGATGGCATCCACGCACTCTTTTTCGCTCATCAGGCAGCAGGCAGCGATGCGGGGTATGTCGTAGCTATATCCCGGCTCGAAGGGGAGCCGGTTTGCGGCAAAGTACTCCAGAATCCTCTGTTGCGGTTTGCCGATGGTCATATTCACCGGCCCGGAGGAGAATTTCATCTCCAGATACCTCCTTTCCACCCTACTGGCCACCTTGTTCTCATCTGCCTTGCGGATATATACGGTGGGTCTTCCGCTTTCGTCCGGGGCGGTGTGAGGTGCGCGCGGGCTCGGCTCGATGCTTATCTCAAGTACCCGGCGGGTGCCGTATTCCCAGATGAGCGGCCGGTAATCCACCTCCGGCTTGCAAAAAACCTGCGCCGCCGCCTCAATCATATGGATATCCTCTTCGTTCTTGATGCCCACCACCTTGCCGTTGTCTTTCACTCCAATCAGCAGCCGGCCGCCGTCGGTGTTGGCAAATGCCGCCACGGAGCGTGCAATCTTGCGCGCATCAGAGAGGAAGTACTTGAAATCCTGATGGAGGTGTTCTCCCTCCGCAATCATCTTGTCCAGCGGATGCATGGTGCTAAGGTACTAAATAAACATTAAATTGTTATTTTTGGCACAGTTTTGCATTTTACGTGAAACGGAACCACTATGAAAAGTACAATGATTATCTGCAATATTTTGATGATTACAGCGACGTTGTTCACAGCCTGCGGCCTGGAAGAGGGCGGCGGCAACGGCAAGACCCCCAGGGAGCGTGAGGATATCACACTGACGAAGGTGCAGCAGCAGATTGGCTTCAACGCAAACTCCTTCACATTTGACTTTCTTGAGGCGGCGTGCGGAAAGGAGCCGGAGGGCAAGAACCTGTTTCTCTCTCCTTTCAGCATTCAGATGGCCCTGGCGATGACAGCTGCCGGCGCTGTCGGCGACACCCGGCAGGAGATGTATTCCGCCTTGGGCTTTGATAATTTCACGGGTGAGGATGTGGGCGGATTCTACCGGACATTGATTCCTGCGCTTCAGGGGGTGGACAACACCACTACCTTTGAGATAGCGAACTCATTCTGGTCAAAGGACCGCATAGCCGTTAAAGAGGGATTCAAAAACGATATCCGGGAAAGTTTCTTCGCAGAGGTGCGTACACTGCCCTCAGACGTCAAAACAGCCACCGGCCAGGTCAACGGATGGTGCAGCGACGCCACGCACGGAATGATACCCAAAATCGTGGACGAAATGCCTCAGAGCACAGTGGTGGCGCTGATGAATGCCATCTATTTCAAGGGG
>CAMKTW010000117.1 GCA_946415795.1 uncultured Bacteroidales bacterium | reverse complement strand
GGATGCTTCCGCTCCTGGTCCGAGAGTTTTGGAGAGGTATTCACCGGAAAAGAGAAGTGGAGGTCGGGATAGGTGAGTTTCTGGTGCCGCAGGCAACTTGAACACTGGCCGCAGCTGTCGCCGTCGTGGCGGTTATTACAGTTGAGATATTGCGAGAGGGCGACGGCGAAGGCCACCGCACCCATCCCCTCCTGCTCCACAAAGAGCACGGCGTGGGAGAGGCGGTTCTCATCGACCATCTTCACCAGACGCCTCTTAAGTGCGTCATTCCCGTATATCTCACTAAAGCGCATATTAAGGCAAAGTTACTATCATTTCGCAATTTTTGCAATCGAACTGCAGCCGCAGGCGTTTGCCGGCATTGACCAGATAAAGGGGCCCTTCTGCCCTGTTTGCGGGGCGCAGTTTAGGGCACAGTCCCAGCTCGTACTTGACGCAATAGCGGCTGCGCATCAGCTCGGCATCAGGGGCAGGTTTAAGCTCGTATGCCGGTTCAACGCTCTCGAACCCGCACTCCTGGAGCACCTCCTGCGCCAGATGATTAGCGCAGTTCGCCCTGTAATCCGCCTCCTCAACCTGCCGCTGGCGGCAACGCCACTGATTATCAGCACTTTCTGCAATATAACCCTCCCCTGCAACAGTACCGTTGGTTTTATCAAACTGCTGATATTCAGCCATATCCCTGCCAGCCGCTAAAGCTTCTACGCGCACCATCTCAAGTTTTGCAGCAAGGTCGCGGCGCAAAGCATTCAGGACAGCGGCGGGGTAGAACTGCACCGGAGACTGCTCCAGCGAAGTGCATTCAAAGTCAAAATGTCCTGTACGCTTGCCCATATTGCGGCGGATATTCTCTGCCGCAGCTTCCGGCTTGTCTGCCACCGGAGCGTCCGCAGGAAGCGCCACAGCGGCCCGGAAGCCGTTCTGATCCACCGCGACAACCTCATCCTGACCGAATACCACCTTTACCTCTATCTTGCGGCGGGGCACATTCACCTGCAGCTCGTGCTCAAATCTGATATTGTAGTTGCGATATACCTTGTCGCCGGGGGCGATACCGGCCACATCCTTCACCGTAACCCCGTTCCCGTTCACCACATCCGCCCGCATACCAATCAGGCCGTTTTTACCCACGAATACCAACCCGTCTCCGTTGGATAGCGTATTTTTGCTTCCGTGCCCTGCAATCCTTTCGATTGCGCATGCAGTCGCGATGTCCCATCCCTCGCCAGAGCTGGCCGCAACCCCCTTCATCGCTCCGGCATTACTCTGAGGCCGGACAAGTACTGTCCGGGAAGAGACGCTTTCCACATCGCCGATGTACTCCCCGATGGACTTGGTACTCTCAGGAGAGTTCCACCGGGAGCGCTTGCCGTCTATGAACAATTCCGTATAGCCCCGGTTGAAGGTGGCATCGGGGTTGGGGGTAAAACCGCCCTCAAGGGTGCCGGAAGAAGCCGGTTCATAATCACTTGGGCGCCGCGCGCACAACTCGTCAAGCCGGCTGCGATAATGACGGCACAGATTCTTCACGTACGAATCATTCTTCAACCTGCCCTCGATTTTAAATGAGCTCACCCCTGCATCTGCCAGATCTTCAAGCCGGCCGTCAAGGCGGTAATCTTTTGGGGAGAGTATGCTCCGGCCAGCGGCCAGCACGCGTCCTTCGCCATCCACAACGTCGTAGAGGCTGCGGCAGGCCTGTATGCAGGCACCCCTGTTTGCGCTGCGCCCGGCCAGGTACTGCGATAAGTAGCAGTTGCCGCTGTAGCATACGCAGATGGCTCCGTGCACAAAAAACTCAAGCTCGCAATCCACTGCTTTGCGGATCCTGCGAATCTCGTCGAACGACATCTGCCTCTCCAGAATAAGGCGCCTGAATCCCAGATCTTCCAGCAGGCGGGCCTTTTCCGGCGTGCGGATAGCGCACTGCGTGGAGGCGTGCAACTCTATCGGCGGCAGCTCCATCCTGGTGATGCCAAGGTCCTGGACAATCAGCGCATCCACACCGGCATCGTACAACTCCCATATCATCCTCTGGGCCTGAGAGAGCTCATCCTCAAAGATGATGGTGTTGACGGCGGCGTAGATTTTCGCAGAGAACTTATGGGCATAGGCTGTAAGACGCGCGATGTCGCCCACCGGATTTCCCGCAGCGGCCCGCGCCCCGAAACTGGGCCCGGCGATATATACGGCATCGGCACCGCAGTCAATCGCCGCGATGCCGATGTCTGAATTCTTCGCAGGAGCTAAGAGCTCAAGCTTTACTGGTTGCATTTAAGCTCTTCCTCAACTTTGAATTTTGCAACTGCTCCAAACTTGGGGTCGCTGAGAATCTGCTTGTAGTAACCGCAGGCCTTTGCACGGTCTTTACGACCCTCGTATGCGGTGGCAAGCTGATAGATAATCTGAGACTTGTCGCTGGCGTTGGGAGCAAGTGCAAGATAAGCCTCAAAAGCGCCGATTGCGGTGTCGTACTGCTTCAGGTTGAGGGCGCTGACGCCGATGAGTTTCTGCGCGTTGGGGGAGTCCATTGCCTGGGCGGAGAGCTGTGCGTTCTCCATACAGCCGCGGTTGTCCTTGGATTTCTGGCAAGCGACAGCCTTCTTGAGGTAGCAGTTGGACATCTGCTTCTTGGCATCCTTCTCTACGTTGGTGCCCTCTCCCCGGGTGGCTGCGACGGCAAAGGTCTCGATAGCTGAATCTACATCACCGTTACCCACATACGCCTGACCCAGACGCATCAGTGCCTTGGTATTGGTGGAGTCGGCAGCTACAACCTCCTTGAAAGCGCTCACGGCCTCGGCAAAATTCTTGGCGTTGATCATCGCGCTGCCCTTTGCCATATATACCTGAGGTATCAAAGCCTCGGCCTTGCTGTAAACATCATCATTGTTATTGAACTCAGTGGAGGTCTCGACAGCTTTGCGGCAGTTCTCGATAGCAGCATCAAATTCGCTGGCCTCGGCAGCCTCTTCTGCGAGCTTCATATAAATCTTGGGAATAATGTCCTGACAGTCGCTCACAACGTTACTTGCCTCTTCGCCAAGGGTCTTGGCCATATCGAGACATTCGAGGAATTTAGGAAGTGCATTTGCAACATTGCCCTCATTCAGCATAGTGCCGGCTTCGTTATAAAGATTGACGGCAGCTTCAATGTCCTGGGCCTTTGCAAAGCCGAAAGTCGCCATTGCGACAACCAAAGTGATAAATAACTTTTTCATAATGTCAGGTAAAATGTGTTTCTACGGGCTATAAAGCACATTGCGTGCCAAGCTTGGCAAAGGTATAAAAAAGTTACGCTTCCCGCAAACAAAGACTGCCGGCCAGGGAGCAGAGAAGTTTTTTGGCGGCGGAGTCGGGGAAAGCGTCCAGCAAGCCTGTGGCCAGGGCTGTCTCACGCTCCAGAATGGCCTGCGCCCCCTCTATTCCGCCGTGCTCCCCGACGAAAGAGATAACCCCCTCCGTATGCCCTCCGTCAATATCTTTTATAACAGCTTCGCGGGCGGCGGCGCCGGCATTCTCAAATGCGCAGATCAGCGGCAGGGTAATCTTCCGCTCGCGTATATCCACCCCTGTAGGTTTGCCGATAGAGAGCGAAGGGGAATAATCCAGGATATCGTCCCTCATCTGGAACGCGAGACCCAGATGCAGGGCAAAGGAATCCACAATCTCCAGCTGCGTATCTGTGCAGCCGGAATTACGTGCGCCGCTCTTCATCGCCGCCCTGAACAGGGAGGCGGTCTTGCAGGAGATTATGTGGATATAATCGTCGTAAGTTGTGTCCAGGCTCGCCGCCTTCTCTATCTGGAACATCTCCCCCCGGGAAAGATCGTCCAGACAGACAGAGAAATAACGGAAGGTCTCGCTGTTGCACATATCGATCAGTGTGGTGACCCCCCTGGCGAGCCAGTAATCGCCCACAAGCACAGATGCCCGGGGAGATATCAGGGCACTGACCGTTGGGGAGCCGCGACGGGTATCGCTGTTGTCCGCCACGTCGTCGTGAAGCAGGGTAGCGGTATGGATCATCTCGCTGGCCACCGCGCAACTCACGCTTGCCTGGCTGCAATGCCCCGTGCAAAGGTGTGCCGCCAGCATGGTCAGAACCGGACGCAACTGTTTCCCGCTGCGCCCCAGAAGATACTTGTTAACCTTGTTCAGGATGGGTATTTCACAATGGAGCTTCTTCTCAAAAAGCACTTCAAACTCCTTCCAGTCAGTACCCAGGAATGTCTTTGCCTGAACAATCATACTTTAAAACATATAAGCCAATGAGATCTGCAGGCAGCGGGCGTTGCGACGGTCGATACCCGCAATCCGGTCTTTATAAGCTTCCAGATTGGCGACTGCGCCAAAGTTCCAGTTGTATGTGACGCTAAGCTGTACGCGGTCCATCAGATCCAGACCGCCGCCGACGCTCAGACCGTATTCAAAGCGGTTTGCACCGGTGGTGACATTGTGTTCGCCGAGGGTATTCCCAGAGAGTGTGTCACTGGTAACGTTCTGGAAGTCATATCCTATGAATGGTGCCACCTGCAGGAACGGACGCAGCAATACCAGGTCTATGCCCCACTGCACGTTGACCGGCATCTCCAGATAGGACATCTTCCAGTTGGTTATGTTATCGATGCGGGTACCGCGCACATTGTATAACAACTCTGGCTGTAGTTTAAAGCCGTTCCAGGAATTTGTGCGGTATCCGACACCGATATTGAAGTTGGTAAAGTTCCTGAAAGAACTCTCCGACAATACATCCGAAATCACGGTGGCAATACTGCGGTTGAGATCCATATTGGAATTTGACAGGCCCGCCTTGATAAGGAAGCCACCTGCCGAAGCCGACAGGCTCAGCAACAGACCGGCAACCGACGCAGCTGCAAGTGAAACAATGCGCTTCATAATAAATTATAAAAGGGCGTTGAGTTTCTCTACAAATACACTCTTGGGATTGACGCCGACGAGACGGTCCACCATCTGTCCGTCCTTGAAAAAGATAAACGTAGGGATGTTGCGGATACCGTACTGGGCGGGGAGCTGCGAAGCTTCATCCACATCGCACTTAGCCACAACCACACGGCCCTCAAACTCTGCAGAGAGTTCATCCACTACGGGAGCCATAGCCCTGCACGGGCCGCACCAGGTTGCCCAGAAATCTACCAGCACGGGCTTGCCGCCCGCCAGTATTTCAGCAAAATTAGAATCGTTAATAACTTGTGCCATAGCGATATTCCTTTTAAGGTTTTTACAAAATTAAACTTCTTTTTCAATATTCCATACAAAAGCGCGGACCCCGACATCCTTGTTGCGCACATCCAGTTTGCGCACCGTGAGCAGCAACTCGTCCACCTTGTCGTCTTCTACGACTGTCATCACCGCAGAATTCATCTCCGGCCAGGCGTGTGTCCCGCGATGGGGCACCCCCCCGCGCGATCCACGTCCCTGGACCTGCTCAAACAGGGTGAATCCAGAAATCTTAAGCTCGTCCAGCATAAATTCCACCCTGGCCGTATTA
>CAMKTW010000116.1 GCA_946415795.1 uncultured Bacteroidales bacterium | reverse complement strand
CACGGGTATCGGTTTCATAGGCGCCGGATTGATTATTAAAGGGACCGACGGGGTGTTGGGACTGACCACCGCCGCCTGCATATTTATATGCGCTGTTATAGGGCTCGCTGTAGGAGCCGGCTTGCTTCTGCTCTCAGCTATCGTAGCGGTGGCCGTACTTATAATCCTCTGGTCGTCTTACCTCACCAAGCGTAAAGATAAAGAGAAAACGGAGTTGTAAACAGGGTTATCTGCTTTCCGGGATAATTATCTGGTATGCCTTACCGGACTGATTGGTAAGTTTATCAGAGCGCAACCACAGGTTTGCCCGTTTGAGCTCCGCATAGCTCACGCCATTTTTCTTTGCAAAATCCACCAGTGAAGGGATAGGACCGGTTACGGTGACAGTCTTTGCCGGACGGCGGTATGGATAGAGTTCAGAGGGATCAATCGCATACCCGAACCGCTCCGGATGCTCCATAAAGAGCTTGGCGGTGAGTATGCGGAACATATAGCGAGATGTTTCTTCCGGAAGGTAGAGATTCATGGCACTCTTCTCTTTCTGTTCCTGAAGCCTTTTGGAGATTCCCCCCTGCCCCGCATTATAGCTGGCCGCAACTGTCATCCAATCCCCATAACGGATATATGCTTCTTTCAAATATTTGCAGGCAGCTATGGTCTCTTTCTCAATATTGTAGCGTTCATCCACCTCATCGTTTACCTCAAGCCCGTATTGCTTTGCCGTGGCCTTCGTGAACTGCCACAGTCCAGCAGCTCCGGTCACAGAAACAGCTTTTGGGTCGAGGTTGCTCTCAATCACCATAAGGTACTTCAGATCCTCAGGAATCCCCTTCTCCTTAAGTATCGGCACAATCTGGGAGAAGTAGCGAAGGCTCCGCTTGAGCATCAGGCTGGATGTGGAGTGCATGTATGTGAAGGCCATGAGTTCACGGTCCATCCTCTCATAGAGGTCGTCCCGGTCAAATGTGATGCGCTCGCCTGCAAAATCCACATAATCGGGGACTGAAGGGGCCTTGGGGTGAAGTGGAATGTCCTGGGCCTTTACGGCTGCAGATGCAATCGCGCAAATGAGAATCAGAATTATCTTTTTCAAAACTGTCTGTTTAATTATGCATCTCTGCAAGAATGTTATATACTGTTCTGTTTTGTATCTTGGTAAGGGAGTCCCTGCCCCCCTCTGCAATCATAGATGCAGGGATGGTGGAGTTGTCAAATATCATCCATTTGTCCACTATCGGAATATACATGTGGATAAGGTTAATAATACCTTGCACATAACGGCGGCGGACAGTTGGTTCAGAAACGTTGTGACCGCCTGAGGCGACCCTCCGGGCCACTCGTTCCACGGCGAGATCGGGAGAGTTAAGCCAGAAATAGATCAGTATCACAACATAACCCAGGTTTTTGGCATCCTCTATCACCCTCATCAGACTCCTGGTGGCCAGGGTGGTCTCCACCCCGAAGTCGGCACGCTTGTCAAGCAGCTCATTCATACGCTCCAGCATAATCCGGCTGGCGCGGATGGCGGCAGCCTCAGGCTTGTTGGGGGAAAGGCGCTCTGCAATCTCGTCGGAATTGACGCACTCCCTGAGGCCGAACATCTCGGGCAGGATAGTATAAGACGCCGTGGTTTTGCCGGCGCCGTTACAACCCGATATGATATACAGTTTGGGCATGCTGTGTCTTTATCATGTCAAATATACTAAAAAAAATGCCACCACGTTACTTGCGGGTGACACCATATCCAAACAGGGCAAAGTCGCCGAGGCAGGGGTCGCCAGGGAAAACCTCTGAGAGTTCTGCAGTTATCTCAAGTGCGGTTTTGATATCGGCACTGTTGCGGGCGGTGAGCCCCATCTCGCGGGCTACTGTATGGACGTGGACATCCAGAGGAATAATCAGGTCGGCGGGCGAAGAATCACGCCAGAGGCCAAGGTCCACCTTGCCGTCACAGCGCACCATCCACCGGCGCAGCATATTGATTTTTTTGTTGGCCGCGTGGGGGTCGCTCTTGCGGCAGTATATCCGGGTGCGGAAATCGTCCACTGAGAGGCTCTCAAGGGTTTCATAAGCCTCGTAATAACATTTAAGGGCCGCACAGATGTCGGCAAACTCACTCCACATCACAGTGCGGTGGAGAGAGCAGGCCTCGCAGCGATATTTACCACGCATCACATAATCGTATGGTTTCCAACCCATTTCGTCAAGAGCGCGGCCGCAGTCCCGCACAATCATAGCGCGTCTTCCCCAGGCCAGGTGAGCCGCTATAACCGCAGCTATCTCCACGTCCTGCAACACACATTCACCGCGTCGGTACAGCTCTGCGAACCGTGTCGGAAAGGCTATCGGGTCCTCCTTAAAAAAGACGGGATCGTTATACTTCTGCGCATATTCCCGCAGTATGATTGCATTCTTATTCATACCAGCTAATAATCACACCAGCTAAGATAACGATAATAATGCAACCCACAAAGTCAGCGTCGCTTAGCTACGGCGGCACTTATCTCCAGAAACTTCCGTTCGCTACGCTCACTTCATCCCTCCCACAATCTGCTACGTCATCGCTGCGCGATAACTAGCATCTTGCGGGCCCCTCCCGTTTTACGAGGGCACGGGCGCCCACGGTTTCTTTGAGGTAAGTGCCGACCTCCGACTGCGCGACGGACAGAGGACTTCCGACCTCTCATCCAGTTCTCACGTGGCAGATTCTGCCCTAATTATCAGCATTTTACAACATATCGCTTGTGTATTTTTACGCAAGCAACAATACATAATACGCTGATACACAAAGCTGTTGATACCACGCCTGTAATCGGAGAAATCCAACACTTCAAGCATTCTTACCTCGAAGTGTCAATAACGTCCCGGGAACTGGGACGTTATGCGCATTTAGAGCCCATTTTGACAATAACGTCCGTACTTTTGGGACGTTATTGACACTTCGACGAAAATACTTGAAGTTTATCCCTTATAAAATGGACAGCCTTCGCATCCTGAACCGGATTTGGAGCATGTGGAGCATGTCGGCTTCTTCTTGAAGAATAAGCGATATACCGCAAACCCGACGGCGGCGGCAATTATGACGTATGCGATAATGCTCTGTAACATACTAAACCGCAAGTACAAGATGATACACCCCGAATGCGGCGAGCCAGGCGACGGCAAGGGTGTAGAATATCACGAACCAGGCCCATTTGCGACCGGCCTCCTTTGCAACTGCACTCACTGCCGCGACGCAGGGGAAGTAGAGCAGCACGAATATCAGGAACGACCACACCACAGGCAGGGTGAATACCCTGTTGCCTTGTGCATCCACAGCCTGCTGCAGCGCTCCGCCCACCGAAGCCTCTTCGAGTTCTGCCCCATCAGCTGAATAGAGCACGCCCAGGGAAGAAACCACCACCTCTTTGGCGGCAAACCCTGTGAGCAGGCTCACGCTCATCCTCCAGTCAAAGCCCAGCGGCGCAAACACGGGCTGGATGGCCTTGCCTATCTGGCCTATATATGAACTTGCAGTGTGCTCCGCCTCGCTCTGTCCCTCCTTAGCCTTTGGGAAATAACCCAGCGCCCAGATAATCACGGAGGCGGCCAGGATCACCGTACCCATCTTCTTCAGATATTGCGCACTCTTGTCCCACATATGGCGCAAGGTGTTGCGTGCGGTGGGAAAACGGTAAGGAGGCAGCTCCATAACAAACTGGTCGGAGACGTTCCTGAACACCAGTTTATTCATAAGCAAAGATGTCAGTACTGCCACTAAAACTCCTGTCAGATACAGACTTATAAGCACCAGAGCCTGGTTCTTCCTGAAAAAAGCGGAAACGAACAGCAGGAATACCGGCAGCCTTGCGGAGCAGGACATGAACGGTATGGTGATGATGGTGAGTATCCTGTCTTTTCTGCTCTCCAGAGTGCGGGTTGCCATTATTGCGGGGACACTGCATCCGAAGCCTATGATATACGGAATGAACGACTTTCCGTGCAGACCTATCCTGTGCATCAGCTTGTCCACTATAAACGCCACTCTGGCCATATATCCGCTGTCTTCAAAAAACGATATGAACAGGAACAATATCAAGATGTTCGGCAGGAACACCAGCACCCCGCCGACCCCGGCGATTATTCCGTCCACTACCAGGTCGCGAAGCATCCCGTCCGGCATTATGCTGCCTACCCAGCTGCCAAGCGCCGCAATTCCGGCCTCCAGCCAATGCTGCGGATAGGCCCCAAGGGAGAACGTAGCCTTGAACATCAGCCAAAGCAGAAGTATCAGTACCGGAATTCCCAGCCACTGGTGAGTAAGGATTGCGTCTAAAGAGTACTTCCGCTTCTTGTTGTCCCTCTCTGCGGGAGTGAGAGTTTCACTCAGCGCACCTTTGATAAAGCCGTATTTAAGGCCGGAAATTATGCTGGAAATGTCGTCGCGATACTCTCTCTGAAGCTCTTCACGGTGCGTATCACAAGCTTGTTTTATTTCCTTATAATTTGGATATTTGCTCATCACACCGTGAGTAACGCTATCATTCTCTATCAATTTCAACGCCACATAGCGGCCGTGATAGTTGTCACGCACCTGGACATTCTCTTCAACCAGTTTTTTTACCTGCCTGATGGCACGCTCCACATCGTCGCCGTAGTTGATATGGATATGTTTGCTGCCGGCAGTGTCGCGATAGACCTCGACAATCCTGGCCAGCACATCGTCAATCCCCTGTCCCGTACGGGCTACAACCGGTACGATGGGGAAGCCGAGCATCCTGGCCAGGCTGGCGTAATCCAGCTTGTCGCCACTTGCGAGCAGTTCGTCATACATATTCAGCGCCATCACTATGCGCGGGTTCATGTCAATCAACTGGGTGGTAAGGAACATATTCCTCTCCAGGTTGCCGGCATCGACAATGTTGAGCACCACGTCCGGCTTCTGCTCCACTATGTAATTGCGCACATATATCTCCTCCGGTGAGTACTCTGTGAGGGAATATGTGCCCGGCAGGTCCACCAGGTCTATCGTATAACCGTCGTGGAAAAAGGTCCCGACCTTTGATTCTACGGTAACACCGCTGTAGTTCCCCACCTTCTCGTGCAATCCGGTGGCATAATTGAAAAACGATGTCTTGCCACAATTGGGATTGCCGACCAGGGCCACCCTGATGTGTCGGGTAATCTGCTCCACCTCTGAGGCTACGTGCTCTTCAATCGTGCCGTTGAAATTGAAATCGGGGTGGCTGCTCTCGTCAAGAGATACAACCTCTATGTTCTCCGCCTCGCTGTGGCGTAAAGAAATGTGGCTCCCCAGCACTTCATACTCTATGGGGTCCTTAAGGGGGGCTTTCTTAAGGACTTTCACAGTCTGCCCCTTTACAAAGCCAAGCTCCATTATCCGGTTCCGGAACCCACCGTGTCCGTGAATCTTTGCTATCACGCACGACCCTTTCTCGGGGATGTCCGCCAGCGTCAGGGTTTTTTCTTCTTCCATATCCTTTAATACGAAAAGTTTGCAAAATTAGTAAAATAATCTACCGCAACGCCCGCATTGCGTTGAGTATGGCCAGAACCGTAACTCCGACGTCGGCAAATACAGCCATCCACATAGTGGCGATGCCTGCTGCA
>CAMKTW010000115.1 GCA_946415795.1 uncultured Bacteroidales bacterium | reverse complement strand
ATTTTGCGTATTGTTGGTACGAAAAGTCCCTTCCCTGGGGAAGGGATATAGGGATGGGGACAAATATAGGTGCGACAGGTATAGGTTTCGCATCCCGCCTATCGCTCGTTTAATAAGGAAAAAAGTTGATGCGAAACCACTGTCGCGTATGATTTCAAAGGCAGATATCAAAAGGGTTCGCGCGCTGGGCAGCAAAAAGCAGCGTGAGCACAGCGGCCTGTTCGTGGTGGAGGGGGAGAAGCTGGTTGCCGAGGCCCTGAGAAGCGGCTTCGAGGTGGAGGCGGTATATTATACCGACGATATCGGGGAGGAGGCCATGGGGCGCATCTCGCTACTGAGTTCGCCTTCCCCGGCGCTGGCGGTGGTGCGGATGCCTGCGCCCCCATCATCTTCTGAGATTGATGCCCTGATTGCTTCCCGTCCGCTATGCCTTGCGCTCGACTCTGTGCGGGATCCGGGCAATCTCGGTACAATCGTCAGGATCGCCGACTGGTTTGGCATCGATGCGGTTTTCGCTTCCAGGGATACGGTTGAACTGTACAATCCCAAGACCGTCCAGGCTACTATGGGGGCGGTTTTCCGCCGCAAAGTGATATATTGTGATCTGCCCCGGGTGGCAGAGCGGTTTGCATCGGAGAGTATGCCGGTTTACGGCACATTCCTGGATGGCCGGGACATCTACTCTGAAACTCTCTCCCCCGAGGGTCTGATAGTGATGGGCTCTGAATCGAACGGAATAGGAGAGGATATGGCCCAGAAAGTCACATCCAGGCTCTATATCCCGCCGTACCCGCGCGACTCAGCCGGCAGCGAATCGCTCAACGTCGCCATCGCCACCGCCGTCACCTGTGCATTATTCAGGAAATAATCAATTCTCTTATTTGAACCACGTTGTGAGGCGGTCCCTCGCAAAGAGAAAGTAAACAGCAAGCCCTATCCAGCTTGTTGCAAGCACCAGCACGGCACAGATTATCTTGCCGACCAGTGATATGGGTTTCTTGAGGATATCCAAAACGGCAATAATGGACAGGACAACGCCCACAATGTAAACTAAAGATGCCATAACAATTTGATTTATAGGTTATAATGTGTCTTTTTTCAGGGATTCTACGTAGTGTGATATCCGGCGCAGATCGTGGGGGATGGGGATGCTCTGGGGGCAGTGGCTTACACATTCCCGGCAGCCTATACAGTGGTCTGCCTGGCGGATGGTTTCCACGGCACGGTCGTAGCTCACCAGAAAGGCACGCTTGAGCTTCTTATAGTCTTTCTGCTCCTGTGTCTGCGGATAGCGGCCTTCGGCAACGGAGTCGTTGTAATGCCTGAAAATGCCCGGGATATCCACACCCCAGGGGCAAGGCATACAGTAGTTGCAATAGTTGCAGTTCACCAGGGGGTAATCTTCCATCCATTTGGCCATCCGCTCCAGGAAATCGAGTTCTTCACCGCTGAGCGGCTTGAAGTGGGTGAATGTGTCGATGTTGTCCAGCAACGGGTCCATCGAGGCCATACCGCTGAGGATGCAAAGCACGCGCGGGTAACTCCCGCAGAAGCGGAATGCCCAGGAGGCCAGCGACTTGTCTGGTTCGCGCCCCTTCATCTGCCTGGCGATGCCGTCTGGCACGTTGGCAAGCCTGCCTCCCAGCAGGGGCTCCATAATCACGATCGGTATCTGGCGCCTGTCAAGTTCTGCATATAGATAGTCGGCGTTGACGTTGCGCTTTGGATCGGCGTGGGTCCAGTCCTTGTAATTCATCTGTATCTGGCAGAAATCCCAGTGGATTTCGCCATTGTCGTGCATCTTGAGGAAGTGGTCGAACATCTCCCGTATCCCGTGGAATGAGAATCCGAGGTTGCGGATGCGGCCAGCTTCGCGCTCTGCCTTGACAAAGTCCAGCAGTCCGTTGTTCACGTAACGGTTGTAGAACTGCTCCATACTGCGGCCGATGTTGTGCAGCAGGTAATAGTCGAAATAGTCGGTTTGCAACTGCTCGAAAGAGTCGCGGTACATCTTAAGCGACGCCTCCTTGTTAAAGTCGCCAAAGTTAGATAGTTTGGTGGCTATGAAGTAACTGTCGCGGGGATGGCGGCTCAGGGCGATGCCGGCTGCCTTCTCCGACTGCCCCTGAAGGTAGGCGGGGGAGGTGTCAAAGTAGTTGACGCCGTGCTCCAGGGCATAATCTACCATCTCGTTCACCGCCTCCTGGTCAATGACCTGTACGCCGTCCTTGTCAACCATAGGCCAGCGCATACATCCGAAACCCAGCAGCGAAACCTTGTCGCCCGAGTCTGGATGGATGCGGTATTCCATCTGAGCTGTCTCATCGGCAGGACGCCCTTTTTCCCTTGGGGTGCACCCTGCGGCGGCCCCTATTGCGGCGGCGCCGGATATCTTTATAAAATCTCTTCTGTCCATGGCTAATTCTCGTTAAGGTGATTATGTCTGCCGCTTACTGTGATTGCGCTTATGGGGCGTACCGGGCAGAGATTCTCACAGGCTCCGCATCCTGTGCAGCGGTTTTCGTTCACTACGGGACGTAGTGGCATATCGTCTCCGCTGGAGACCATCTCGATGGCTCCTGCGGGACAGTGGAAGGCACAGTTGCCGCAACTGGTGCCATTCTCGGCGACACATAGGTTGCGGTTGACCTTTGCCAGGCCTATGTGGTAACGGGTCTTTTCTTCGCGGGATATCTTGCGAATGGCCCCGGTGGGGCAGACCTCGCTGCAGCGGGTACACTCGGGACGGCAGTAGCCCCGTTCATACGACATCTCCGGCTGCATCAGGCGATCGAGGGATGCGCAGGGCCGGAGAACGTTGTTTGGGCACTCTGCCACGCAGAGCTGGCAGGCGGTGCAGTGCCGGTAAAAATCTTTGACGCTCTCTGACCCGGGAGGCGTCAGGGGGACTTCCCGCTTTGGCGCTCTCTTGTCCAGCAGTTGCGCAAATCCGCCGTCGGTCTTTTTCTCTTGGGCGCTGACGGCGATGCCCCCTGCCGCCATAGCCGCTCCGGTTATGAACGCGCGGCGGGTGTTCTGTGCTCCGGTTCTGATGCCCTCTGCCGGTGTGCCGGCCTTTTCGGCGGCTCTGGCACGATTCCAGGCAAAGCGGTATTTCAATACTCCGAACTGACAATCTTCCAGACAGTTGAAGCAGTCCACGCAGCGTGAATAATCAATTTTATGTTCCGCAATATTTATACAAGATGCTTTGCAGTTGTGCTCGCACTTTTTGCAGTTGCGGCACTTGTCGGCATCAATCACCGGGCGGAACATCGCAAAGCGGGAGAAAAAGCTGAGGGTAGTGCCCACCGGGCAGATGGTGTTGCAATATGTGCGTCCGCCGCGCCAGGCAAGCACTATCAAAACCGCCAGGGTTACGGCAGCTATGATAAAGGACTGCGCATCCAAACCTCACGGCTGTAGAAGGCATAGCTGTCTGCCCTGCGGGCAATGGCCGCGAAGATGTTGTTGACCCAGATGTAAACAGGCTGGAAAAGATTCTGCACGATGCGGCCCCAGGCGCTGTAGGGGGCCAGCAGGGCGACCAACGCATTTATGCCGATAACCAGAGCTGCAACAAAGAGTGCCCAGACGACGTATCTCAGCCACTTCTTTTCAGGACTCCAGCTGTAGGGCTTGTTGTTATTGTGGCGACGCTTCCAGCCCGCTCCGGTATGGGCGATGACGTCCTGGAACACTCCGAGAGGACATATCACTGAGCAATAGATGCGGCCAAAAATGAGGGTGATTATCACCAGTGCGGCAATGACCGCGACGTTCAGAGCCATAACGGCGGGGAGAAACTGTATCCGGGCCATCCACCCGAGCCACCCGTGCAGGGTGCCCGTAAAGTCCAGCAGCAGGAGCGTTATACCGGCAAAAAACAGGATGCCGAGTGTTATGCGTAGTTTTCGAAGCATCTGAGTAATCTTTTTATTGTGTAAATATAGTTTTTTTTCTGAATACCGTTCAGTGCCGGTGCGGAAATCTGAATTATCCCGTGGCACATAATGTGGTGATATTCAGTGTTTTGTTATATATCGCTTGCGCACTTGTACGCAAGCGATATGTTGGAAATGGCTGGTAATCAGATGGGTATCTGCCACGGAGCAGGAAAGGATGGCACTTGTCTCGGGGTACGATTTTTTCCGAAAGAATTAGTATATTTGTAGCTTCGAAAACCTCAAGTATTTATGGCGATAGTCAGGGAACTGAATGGTGTCAGGCCGGTAATCGGGAAGAGGTGTTTTCTCGCAGAGAATGCCGCCGTTATCGGTGATGTAAAGATGGGTGATGACTGCAGCATCTGGTACAGCGCGGTGCTCAGAGGCGACGTAAATCCGATAATTATAGGGGACCGGGTCAACATACAGGACGGTGCGGTGTTGCATACCCTGCACAAGCGCAGCGTGGTTGAGATCGGAAACGATGTGTCCGTGGGTCACAATGCCGTAATCCACGGCGCGAAGGTAGGCAGCAATGTACTGGTGGGGATGGGTGCGATACTGATGGACAACGCCGTGATTCCCGACAACACCATTATCGCCGCCGGCGCGGTGGTCCTGACGGGGCAGGTGCTGGAGCCGGGCATTTACGCCGGCATCCCTGCAAAAAAGGTTAAAGAGGGGAGCGAAAAGATTGCCGAGATGGCCCACAACAATGCTCAGGGCTATATGAAATACAAGGCCTGGTTCGACGACGGCATCGGAGGATGCTTCGATTATGGCGATAAAGAGGATTAATTTGAGAAAGGGGAGATAATGCACATCGGGATAGCGGGAAATATAGGCAGCGGAAAGACAACGCTCACCCGGATGCTTTCTGAGCATTACGGGTGGAGGCCTCAGTATGAAGCCGTAACCTACAACCCTTATCTCGAAGATTATTATAAAGATATACAGCGCTGGTCGTTCAACCTCGAGGTGTATTTCCTCACGCAGCGTTTCAAAGATTTGCTGGACATCGCAGAGAGTGACGAGACGGTTATCCAGGACAGAACCGTGATGGAGGGTGTGAACATCTTTGTTGAGAACAACCGGGCTATGGGGAACATCTCCGAGCGTGATTATAAGGCATATATGGAGTTGTTCCACGTGATGATGCGACTGGTGCGCCTGCCTGACCTGCTCATTTACCTGCGCTGCAGCGTGCCGCACCTGGTAGGGCAGATACAGAAGCGTGGCCGTGAATATGAGCAGGGGATGAGCCTGGAGTACCTCCAGGGCCTCAATGACCTCTACGAAAAGTGGATTGCGGGTTACAAAGGCCAGGTGATAACAATCGACGCTGACCGGCTTGATTTCGTGGAGCGTCCGGAGGATTTCTTTGAGATAACAAATATCATTGATGCTCAGTTGTATGGCTTATTTGGGTGTTTAAGATAAATGTGCGTTGGGTATATAAGTGAAACGGCTGTGGTTAGGAAAAGGCATAGCGATAGATTATGACAAAAGGATATATATCACAGATTATCGGCCCGGTTATTGACGTTTCGTTCGAGGCGGGTATCAGGGAGGAGGATCTCCCGTCGATTCATCACGCAATGACGGTCCGCCGCCAGGACGGCCGCGACCTTACCGTAGAGGTGCAGCAGCACATCGGTGAAAATACTGTCCGCTGT
>CAMKTW010000114.1 GCA_946415795.1 uncultured Bacteroidales bacterium | reverse complement strand
CTTTACACCTATGATGTTCTTGCCGATAATGCTCACCTGGCTCTTGTCGCGGTCTACCGTGATGTTGCCAAACTTGCCGAGTTCCCTTGCCACAGGTTCAACCGGGGCTGATGCATCTACGGTAACTGATACGCTGGCTTCCGAGGTGCTGATCATATCCACCGAGACACCGTACTTTTCAAATGTGGAGAAGATCTTTGTGAGGAAGCCGGTGGTGTTTATCATCTTTGGTGAATAAATGTTTATCACTCGGATGTTCTCGTTATAGGAGATGCTCTTTATTCCGTCAAAAATGCAGGAACTGCCCAGCACTACCGTCCCTTCAGCATCGGGATTCATACTGTTGAGCACGTACAGCGGTATGTTTTTGGATGCCGCCGGCTCGATCGAGAGGGGGTGGAGCACCTTCGCCCCGAAGCGGGCCAGTTCCGCAGCCTCTTCGTAAGATAGTTTTCCAATCCCTTTTGCCGCCGGTACGATGTTGGGGTCGGCGGTGCAGACACCGTCAACATCGGTCCATATCTCAACGCGGTCTGCGTCGAGAACCATTCCCAGCAGGGATGCGGAGTAATCGCTGCTGCCGCGCCCCATAATTGTGGGATCGCCCTCGACAGTAACCCCGACAAAGCCCTGGGTGATGACGACATCGGCGTTTTTGAACGACCTCTCGATGATGCCGATGGCGCGCTTCTGAACCTCGTGGACATCGGCAGCCGCGGTGAGATAGTCGTGCGAAGTGATCATAAAATGACGAGCGTCTATCCAGGCGGTCTTTACCCCCAGCGCATTCATCATAAAGCAGACGATGTGGCTTGAGAGGTATTCGCCGAGGGATATCATATAAGCCTTGTCGGCGTCGGGAATCTGCCCGCCCATATGGGCTTTGGAGAGGGTCCAGAGGGAGTTGCAAAGTTTATCGATTTTCTGATTTATCTCAGTTGTATCAGGGGTGGGGCGTTTAGGGTCGACTCCGGAGGCAAGTTCATCGACCGTAGCTTTGTGGCGCTCCTTTATGGAACTTATAATCTGTTCGCTCTTCTCTTTATCTCCCTCTTCCGTGAAATCTACCAGCTGGTGCAGCATATTGGTCACGCCAGAGCACGCAGATACCACTACGACCGGCTTGCTGCGCATTTTCCTTGTGATGATGGAGATTGTCCTTCTGATTGCGGCGGCGTCCCCTATGGAGGTCCCGCCAAATTTCATTACTATCATCGCTACTTATATATTTACACCCGGCGAAAGTAGAAAAAAAATACTACTTTTGTGCAAATTTAAACCCGATAATATGAAGACACTCAAAACAGTTGTTTTGTTATTTGTTGCGGCAACAATGACGTTTGCCTGCAAGAATGCTCAAAAAGAGGAGAAAACCCCCATCGGCGTGCAGCTTTACAGTGTTCGTGGCGATATGGAGAATGATTTCTACGGCACCCTGAAGGCTGTCAAGGAGATGGGCTACGACGGCGTCGAATTCGCCGGACTTTTCGGTAACTCTCCTGCGCAGGTAAAGGCCTGGTGCGACGAACTCGAACTCAATCCGATCTCTGCGCACGTCCCCCTCGTCGATATGATCGAAGACCTCGATGCCGTTATCAATGCCTACAAAGTGATAGGGTGCAAGTATCTTGTCGTTCCCTACGTTACTGAAGAGCGCCGTCCCGGTGCAGAACAGTTTGAAGAGACTGTGCAAACCATTGCCAAAATCGGCAAGAAGGTGAGTGAATCCGGCCTTACTCTGCTCTATCACAACCACGATTTTGAATTCAAGACCCTTGAGGACGGTTCGTATGGCCTCGATTATCTCTATGAGACTGTACCCGCAGACTGCCTCCAGACAGAACTTGACCTCTGCTGGGTCAAGTATGCCGGTGTAGAGCCCGCAGAGTATCTGCGCAAATACAGCGGCCGTGCGCCGGTGGTACACTTCAAGGATTATTTCTTCGAAGGTCCCAAGGAGGGCGACCCCTATGCGCTTATCGGCCTGGACGAGGATAAGGAGCAGCCCAAGAGCGCTTTCGAATTCCGTCCCGTAGGTTGCGGCCTGCAGGATGTCCCTTCGCTTCTTGAGGCGTTCAAGGATGCCGGAAGCGAGTGGATCATAGTAGAGCAGGACGAGCCCAGTATGGGCCTGACCCCGATGCAGTCCATCAAGAAGAGTATCTGCAACCTGCATCATCTGATGTGCCCCGGCGAGTGCTGCAAGGAAGGTGGAAAGGAGTGCTGCAAAGATGGCGAAGGCGAGTGCTGCAAGGCAAAGGAAGGCTGCTGTGAAAAAGCGGAATAATCGTTATATACTGAATGCAAAAAGAGGTGGTTCCTGCGAATCACCTCTTTTTGGTTTGGGGCAGCGCCCCAGTATCAATCGCCATCAGGCGATAGCGCAGCGCGTGCGGGCCGGCTTCAAGAATAGCCAGCGCGGAGCGGCGGGGTTTGGGGCAGCGCCCCAGTATTATACTATACCCTGTGCGAGCATTGCGTCGGCAACCTTCATAAAGCCGGCGATGTTTGCGCCCTTCACATAGTTGATGTAACCGTCGGGTTCTGTACCGTACTCTACGCAGCGGGCGTGGATGTTGGCCATAATGCCCTTGAGTTTCTCGTCAACCTCTTCTCTGCTCCAGCCCAGACGCATCGAGTTCTGGGTCATCTCCAGACCGGAGGTGGCAACACCGCCGGCGTTGGATGCCTTACCGGGAGAGTAGAGGATCTTTGCTTTCTGGAAGACTGTGATAGCTTCAGGGGTGGTGGGCATATTGGCACCCTCCACAACGCATTTGCAGCCGTTGTCGATAAGTGTCTGTGCCTGCTCTGCGTTAAGCTCGTTCTGGGTTGCGCAAGGCATTGCAATATCGCACTTGACGCTCCAGGGGCGCTCGTTTGCAGTGTATGTGGCGCCGGGATATTTCTCTGCATATTCGCGGATACGGCCTCTCTGGACATTCTTGAGGAGGAATACATAAGCGAGCTTCTCCTCGTCGATACCGTCGGGATCGTAGATGAAACCGTTGGAGTCGGAGAGGGTTACGACCTTTGCACCGAGTGCGGTTGCCTTCTGTGCAGCGTACTGGGCCACGTTGCCGCTGCCGGAGATAGCTACCACTTTACCCTTGTAGCTTTCCCCGCGGGTTGCAAGCATCGACTGGCCAAAGTAGCAGGCGCCGTAGCCGGTTGCCTCGGGACGGATAAGGGAGCCGCCAAAGCTGAGTCCCTTGCCGGTGAAAGTTCCGGTGAACTCGTTTGCCAGGCGTTTGTACTGGCCAAACATATAGGCTACCTCGCGGCCGCCCACTCCGATGTCACCTGCAGGGACGTCGGTGTCGGGACCGATATGACGGTACAGTTCGGTTATGAAGCTCTGGCAGAAACGCATTACCTCCATATCTGATTTACCCTTGGGGTTGAAATCGCTGCCGCCCTTGCCGCCGCCCATAGGGAGGGTGGTGAGGCTGTTCTTGAAGGTCTGCTCGAAGGCAAGGAACTTCAGGATGCTGAGGTTTACGCTGGGGTGGAAACGGACGCCGCCCTTGTAAGGGCCGATGGCGCTGTTCATCTGGATGCGGTAGCCCTTGTTGATCATCACCTCGCCGGAGTCGGAAACCCACGGGACGCGGAACATCACGACCCTTTCCGGCTCGACGATGCGTTCCATAACTTTCAGCTGCATAAGCTGGGGATTTTCAACTATCATGGGAGCTACGCTTTCTACAACCTCCCTGACTGCCTGGTGGAACTCTTTCTCACCCGGGTTCTTTGCAATGACGTCGGCCATTAACCGGTCTGCATATTCTTTTGCTGTCATAGATTTGAGAATTATGTTATAGATTTGTTGTTGCAATTTTCAAGCGCAAATATAAGTGATTTATTTAAAAACCAAAAAATATTGCTTTAAAATAGTTTATAGCGCATCTTTGCATAACTTACAATTTGTAACTTATAAACGTGTTTGCGATAAGTTTTTTGCGTTTATGAGGAATAATTCGTAATTTAGTTTGATAATTTGCTATCGTTATGATGTATGTGTGGTTTATAGTTGGTGTCGCCCTCACTCTTCTGGGAGCATCCTGGTTGGTGGACGGCGCCAGCGGAATAGCAAAACGCTATAAAGTATCAGAATTTGTAATCGGTGTTTGCATAGTTGGCATCGGCACCTCTATGCCGGAGCTTACGGTCAGCCTGCTGGGCAGTCTGCGTGGCAGCGCGGAGATAGCCATAGGCAATGTCACCGGCAGCAATATGTTCAACACGCTTGTGATACTTGGCATTACGGCAATGATCAATCCCATAATGTTTACCCGGGACAATCTCCGCCGCGATATGCATCTTAATACACTGGCCTCTGTAATTCTTTTGCTGTTCGCATATCTGCCCATAGCGTTCCGCCCTACGGAGTCGCTGATGATCTCCCGCCTCGAAGGCGGAATTTTCCTTCTGCTTTTTGCCAGTTATCTGTTTATGACTTTCCGCAGCGGAGATAAGTCAGAAGAGGCCGAAACCGAGGGTGAGGGCAAGCCTAAACCGCTAGGGCTTCTTATTTTAATGGTGATTGCCGGCATAGCCGCCCTGGCGGTAGGAGGGAAGCTCTTTGTGGACAAGGGCTGCGAGATTGCAAGGGCGCTGAAGGTCTCTGAGACAGTGATTGCCATCACCTTTATGGCTTGCGGCACCTCCCTGCCGGAACTGGTGACCTGCATAGTGGCGGCAGCCAAAAAGCGCAACCAACTGGCCCTTGGCAATATCCTGGGCTCCAATGTCTGCAATATCCTGCTGATTCTGGGCTGCAGTTCCCTTGTGCGTCCCCTCCTTGTGGATACTGTGAACCTTGACGGTTTCATTATTTTGATAGGAGTGGCAATTCTGCTGTATATCAGCGCTCTGCTTCCCAAGCGCAACGAACTGTCCAGTTACAAGGGTTTCATATTTTTACTCCTGTACGCCGCTTACATTTATTTTGTAGTCATAGCATAATCAGACAATATGATATCAATTATTATTTACGCACTTATTTTCATTTTTATGCCGGCCCTGGTGGTTAAGCTTTGCGCCAAGGTCAGCTTCTTCGGAAAAATTGGGCCGATCCTGCTGCTTTACATTATCGGTGTCCTGATAGGTCAGATTCCCGGCCTTAACAATGAGGCCACAATGTCCTTCAAGGATACTGTCACCACAGTGATGATTCCGCTTGCGCTGCCGATGATGCTCTTTGGCTGCCAATTCAATTTCAAGGATATGAAAGGTATAGGCAAGTCTCTCATAGCCGGTTTGGTGGCGGTTGTCGTGGCGACTACCCTGGGGTATCTGCTGTTCGGTAGCAGGATTGCAGACGGCCCGAAGGTGGCCGGTCTGCTGGTTGGTTGCGAAACGGGCGGCACCATAAATATGGCAGCTTTGAAGCAGGCGTTGGATTTCCCAAGCGAACGCTATGTGCTGCTTAACTCTTATGATATGCTCATATGCTTCCTGTATTTCGTATTCCTGCTTAGTGTAGGTATCAAATGGTTCAGGAAGGTATTACCGCACACTTACGTCAAAGCCCAGGAAGGAACTGCCGGACAGTCCGATTCTGCAGTGCTGGAGAAGCACGGCTACAACGGTCTCTGGACCCGTTCCGGGATTGTGCAGCTTGCCAAGATTATGCTGGCGGTGATTTG
>CAMKTW010000113.1 GCA_946415795.1 uncultured Bacteroidales bacterium | reverse complement strand
GACTGGAGTTCAGACGTACACTCTTTCCCTACACGACGCTCTTCTTGAGTATAAGGGCTTTATTTTCATCGGTCTGATGAATTGCGGCGGGGACCCGTACGTGATTGAATACAACGTGAGGATGGGCGACCCCGAGACGGAATCTGTAATGACTCGCATCTCAAGCGACCTTCTGGAGCACCTCGAGGCTGCGGCCAAGGGGCAACTTGCCGCCGAGAAGCTGCAGGTCAGCGACCAGGCTGCGGTAACGGTTGTGATTGTGTCGGGCGGTTATCCCGGCCATTATGCATCGGGCTATCCCATAAGCGGGATCAAAGAGGCTTCCCTTGAGGTGAATGTCTTCCATATGGGCACCCGGCTTTCAGATGGGGAGGTAGTCAGTAGCGGAGGACGTGTGCTGGCAGTTACCGCCAACGGCCCCGATATGAAGGGCGCGGCGGCTAACGCCTATGAAGCCGTAGCCAAGATAGATTTCAACGGGTGTTATCACCGCAGCGATATTTCAAAGGACCTCGAGAAATATCTTTAGTTGCCTGTGAAAAGGAGGTTTGACATACGCCGGTACACAGGTGTGGCGATTGCCGTCACGCTTGTGATGTATCTGCTGTCGACCTTCGTGTTCAGCAAGGTGGAGGTCTCTTTTGCCACCGCAGCCATAGGGTTGGTATTGTTTGCCGCGAATGCGGCCGTGGTATATGTGGCGGTGGATTTCTTCTCGCTTGGTATCAATCACATCGCTCCTCTGGTATTCGCCATTCTGGCGCTCAGTTTTCCGGCGGTGGCGCTTTACGACCCCTCGTATCTGTGCACACTGCCTCTAAACGCCGCCTTTTATATCTGTGTGCGCTTTTACGGTGGCGATGCCGACAACGATATGGCTTTCCTTTACAGTATGCTGCTGGGGGTGGCCTCGCTAATGTTTCCCCCGCTGCTTTGGGTGGCAGTGTTTATGCTGCTGATGAACTTTTGGATGGCGGGCGACAAACTCAGGTTCATAGTGATATCTATTGTCGGATTCCTGCTCCCTCTGGTGGTTGCCCTGTCTGCAGTGTATTTATCCGGTGACATCAGGATGCTTATGCCTGCTGTATCTGGATATATGAGAGATATCGTGATGCCGGATTCCGGCCTGGCCTCTTCTTCCGCCGCCCGGGTCATCAAGATAATCATACTGCTGGTTTCTTTTGCCGTGGCTCTGGCTGCCTTTTTCCGCCGCAATGCAGAATACAGCGTATCGCACTCCCACGCTATGATATTGGTCTATTCATACAGCGCCCTTATTACCCTCATCGTTCTGTTGTTTTCATATAACAGTCTCACGATGAATACGATACTGATATTGGTGCCGGTTTCAGTGGTTATCTACGATTATCTGGTGTGGGGTGCGTCGGACAAGGCCTGCCGCATAGCACTAGCTTTCACTGCGCTCGCTATCGTGCTGGAATACGCATTCGCCGGGGTCAAGTAACTCTGTCCTGGCGCAATCGATCAGGTATTTTTTTCTTGCAAAAAGTAGATAGCCTTTCCATAAGGAAGGGTAGAGGGTTGCGGTTTGTTCCGGGAATCGTTGTGCAAGAAACACAATCTCTTCTTCGTTGAAGGGTTGCATCTGGGAGGCATACCAGAAACGTGCGCCAGAGTGTGTAAGGCCGGCCGGCTCCGCCTTGACCCGGTTTGTGAGGGCAGTGAACCGGGTTCGTTCCACCGTACCGGTGCGGAGACTGACTCCGCATTGTTCAAGTTTGTTAACCAACTTGTCTGGATTCATTCTGACGCCTTTCCTGTAGAGATTCTCAAGCGAGAGCCTCAACACACTGCTCAAATCCCCCAGGTTTATCCCGTAGCGCTCCCTGTAATAGACCGATGCGCCGTCCTGCTGCCTGTTTTTCATAATGATGTCAAAAAGAACTGCCCCAAATATAACAAAAAAGCCGCACTCACCCAAGCGGCGGGCGGTGCGGCTCTTTTATGCCGGTCAACACTAGAGTTCGTCGAAATCTACATCCGAAAACTTTCCAGTGCCCTGATTTTCATCTGATTCGGAATTGTTACGGTCGTTGTAAGGGCGAGCCTCTGTAACCGGGCAACGCTCTTTGATATAATCGATAACCTCCTGCAAACCCTCCGAAAATTTTTCAAAATCTTCTTTGTAGAGGAAAATTTTATGTTTGTCGTAAACATATTTCCCGTCCCTTTCGATTTTGCGCTTGCTCTCTGTGATGGTGAGGTAGTAATCGTTGCCCTTAGTGGCCTTTACATCAAAAAAGTAGGTACGTTTACCAGCTCTCACCGGCTTGGAATAGACGTCATCGCTGCTGCGCTCCTGACTCTTTGCATTTTCATAATCTTCAAAATACATAGCGATCTTTTTTAAATTTCTCTTAACAAAGATAATTTATTTATACATAAAACCTATATTTGTACAAAATATTTCTCCTTTTATGCTCAATCGACGGTTAATCCGCATCAAAGTATTTAAAGTTCTATATGCAGCTGAAACCTCTCAATCGGTGGAACTCCCCGCTGCAGAGAAAGAGTTGTTGCTCTCTTGCTCCAAAACACTGGATCTGTATTATTTCCTGTTGAATATCGCTCCCGCCCTGAAACGCCTGGCGCTTCAGAAAATCGAGGCGGGGCGCAATAAGTTCCGCCCCAGTGAAAGCGAAATGAACGCCAGCACCCGGTTTGTGGACAACAGGTTTATTGCGATGCTGGAAGAGGACTCCCAATTTACGCAGACCTGTTCCAGGAAGGGCTTGGGCTGGGAAGAGTACGACGTGTTTATCAAGCAGTTGTATGCATCGGTGGTGGCATCAGACTATTACCGGGAGTATATGGAGGCGCCAGATTGCACCTTTGAAGACGATTGCAGGCTTGTAAGCTGCATCTTTGAACGGGAGCTGGAAGATAATGAGATGCTATGGGATATCCTTGAGGAGACCTCGGTATATTGGGGGGATGACCTGGGTTATGATCTGAACGTGATAATCAAGGACATAGAGCAAGTTGCAAAAGGCGGGCAACTGCCCGGACACAGTGTTTTTCTCAAGGACGACGACCGGGAGTTTGCCATAAAACTGCTGGATGCCTCCGCAGTTAACTACGACAAATATGTCACCCGCCTGCAGAAATACGTCCCCAACTGGGATCCCTCCCGCATTGTCAGAGTAGATGTCTGCCTGATTGTTATTGGCCTTACCGAGGCGGTTACATTCCCCTCCATACCGATAAAGGTTACCATTAACGAATATGTGGATATCTCCAAGTTTTACAGTACCCCCAACAGCCATATGTTTGTAAACGGGGTGCTGGATGTAATAATCAAAAAGATGATGGAGACCGGCGAGGTGGTCAAGGAGGGGCGCGGTCTTTATGACGGTTCAACCAGATAATCCTAATAATAAACACATAAGTTATGAGATTTTTGACATTTATATTGCAGGACGGCGCCCCCGCACAGCAGAGCGGCGGCTCCTGGTCGTTCCTTCTTATGATCGTGCTGATGTTCCTGATAATGTGGCTCTTTATGATCCGTCCCCAGCAGAAAAAGCAGAAAGAGATGGACAAGTTCCGCAATGAACTCAAGAAAGGGGACAAAGTTGTCACCGTCGGCGGCATCTACGGCACCGTGAAAGAGATCCGGGACAAGACAGTGGACATTGAAATCAGCAAGGATGTGGCCATCCGTGTGGACAAGGCTTCGCTTGTTAAAGACTTCAGCGACGCCCAGCAATAAAGGATGGAAGACAGTCCCAAGGTATTGAGAAGGCTGGGAAACGACTGGGTGGCATTGCTCATCTCGCTTTTCCTGGCTTTTTCAGTATGGTTCGTTCGCGGGATGTCCCTGAACTATATGGTCCCGATGAAATTCAACGTGACCATAGTTACAGATCTGGAGGGGTACGCAGGGGAGGCTGTGAGCGATGATGTGCTGGCAATCCGTTCCTCCGGCACCGGTTTTTCTATTGTGGGTCTGCGCCGGTCTGCCAAGATAGCACGCGGCATCAAGCTGAATGTACCCGGTGAGAAACTCCATCGCATAGCGGATGAGGGTGACTTGTTCGAGATCTATACCCGCGACCTTACGGAGGAGCTTTATCAGGCCCTGGGGTCTTCTGTCACCATTAACTCTTTTGATACGGAGAAGCTCAGGTTCCGCCTGACCCGGCGTATGCACAAGAAGGTGCCGGTGGTCCTGAACAGCGACATTTACTGTAAGAGCCAGTATATGGTAGCCTCCGATATTGAACTCAAGCCAGATTCAGTGGCGGTTTACGGCGATGTCTCTATACTTGAAGGGATAACCCACGCCGATACCGAAAAGGTTACTTTTTACAACGCCGCCTCTCCGCTGGACGGGAAGGTTCGCTTAAAGCCGCTCAGGGGTGCGGAGCTCTCTGCAGGCACGGTGGAATATCATATTGATGTGATACGCTACGTTGAACTGACCGCAGAGGTAAGTTTCACTCCGATCGGCGTTCCGGCGGGGGTAAATCTGGTGATGATTCCCGCCTCGGGAACGGTCCGCTACCGGGTGCCGTATGCACTCGCGGAGAGTGTTGAATCCCAGCCGGTTTTCGGAGTTTATTATAGCGATTTCACCGCCTCGCGCTCCGGCGCCGTGGTTCCCAAGCTTTACAGCGCCCCCGCCGGTATGATTTCTTACGAACTGGAGCCGGCGTCTGTGGAGTGCGTCGTCATAGAACTGTAATGGAAAAAACAATAATCGCGTGTACCGGCGGCATCGGCAGCGGCAAGAGTGCCATTGTGGAGGCTTTTGCTGCTCTTGGCATCCCGGCATACGATTGTGACAGCCGCACCAAGGCCCTCTATCGCACCGATGCGGAGCTGGCTGCTCGCATCGTTCAGTTATTGGGAGGCGACATACTTGATGCAGAAGGACATCTGGATACAAAGCGGATGGCGGCAAGGGTCTTTTCCGATTCGGCTCTGCTGGAGCGCCTGGAGGCGATAGTCCACCCGGCTGTGGCAGAAGATTTCAGGCGCTGGGCTTCAGGGCAGCAGTCAGATATCGTGATACTGGAGTCGGCCATTTTGCAACAGAAACCTTTTTTTGATAAATTTGCAGACTTTATAATTACGGTGTCGGCCCCGGAAGAGGTTCGTTTGCAACGGGTTATGGCCCGGGATGGTGTCAGCCGTGAGCAGGCGGAACGCCGCCTTGCCAACCAATGGACCGATGAGCAGCGTGCCGCAAAGGCAGATGTGGTATTACAGACGGATGACTGCACCGCCTTGCTGCCAAAGATTTTGGAATTGATAGACAAAATGAGAAACAAATAATACACTATGGCAATCGATTTAAAGAAAGTACTTTCTATCTCGGGTCAGCCGGGATTATTCAACTATATCGCCCCTGCCCGCAACGGCTTTATCGTTGAGGCAATGGCCACCAAACAACGCAGTTCCGTGCCTACCAGCGCCAAGCTGACTACCCTGGCCGACGTCTCCATCTACACCGATGAAGAGGAGGCTCCCCTTAAGAAGGTGCTCGAGGGTATGCGCGATGCGCTGGAGGGCAAGGAAGCAATGAGCAGCAAGTCCAACCCGGAGGATATCAAGAAGTTTTTCGCAGAGGTTCTTCCCGGTTATGACCGCGACCGCTTCTATGTGTCTCACATGAAGAAGGTTCTCGACTGGTACAACTGCCTGGCAAAATATGGCAGCCTTGAATTCATCG
>CAMKTW010000112.1 GCA_946415795.1 uncultured Bacteroidales bacterium | reverse complement strand
CTTAAGGAGGGTGCCGGGCTTGACGTGAGCAACCCGGACTCTTATATCGTGGATAAGTATGGCGATATCCGCGACCTGCTGTACAGCTATTTAACCTCAATTGGTACGTTTGAACCAACTGTAAACGATAACTGGGCTTTTGTTGAATAACCAAATATACAATAATACAGATTATGAACTTTATTTCTAAGAAAACCTTAATCCTGATTGCGCTGCTCGCGCCGATTTTCGCCTTTGCGCAACGTCCCGCCGGGAAGTTGCAGGCAGAATTCTTTATGCCGATTTACCGTAACGCCAAGAACGCGGAACTTACAGTGGTTGTGCCTGAGAATGGTCCTAAAAGCACTACGGTTGAGTTCTTTGCCCCCGACGGGACCAAGATCCGCACAGAAGAATACAAACTTAAACCGGGTGAGAACCACTGTGCAGTAAAGAAGATCGACAAACTTGCCGACGGGCGCTATACTGCTATGATACATCTGGGCGACACTACCCTCAAGCGTCTGCTCCGTATCGAGCACATCCCTGACATCGAGGCCCCGAAGGAACCGATTGCCTACCGCAAGCTCATCTTCACCCCGGACAATTATATGTTCAAGAAGATATCCAAGAACCTCAAGATAGAGTACTCCAAGCCTGAGATCTACGAGGCTGTGCCCAACCGCGACTCCATAGTCGTCTATGTGGGTGGCAACAGTTTCTACAAGACTGCCGACGGCCGGTTTGCAATCAACGTGGTTGCCAACCCCTATGTTGAGCGTTATGGCCTTTACGCCAAGAAACCGTATTATTTCACAGCTGTGGCAGACAAGCCTGAGGGCCCTTATGTGCGTGTCCCTGACGACCAGGTTCCCGCTCCCGCTGCGGGCGGCGGACGTATGCATCTGTTCACCGGCGGCGCAATGATGGGCAGCGACCATCTTGACGGCAAATATGAACTTTACGACCCCGCCAAGCACGGTACTTATAAGTTGAGCGATATCCGCATCGCACAGCAGATTAACCCCCGCGACTTCGGCTGCGTCCAGGCTGCCTATCGTACCTACTGGAGCTTTGTGACAACTTCTACCGGAGACACCGTGTTCCTCAGCGACAAACCCGTTTTCCAGGATATCCCCGTTTACAAGGAGGATCAGTGGGACACCGGTTTCACCACCAACGACAACTTTGGCAACAGCTGGCTCTCTGACGACGGCAAGACCCTCTATATCGCCCGCGGCCAGACTCTGCGCCGCGATGCGCCGTACGACCTCCCTTACGATATGGTTGACACCCGCGTACTCACCGTATATTCCACCCAGGACGGAAAAGACTGGAAATATCTCCACTCTTTCACCAGCGACGGCGAGCGTGACACCCCCTATACCCAGCAATACGGTGCCCGCATCTGCAAGATGAAAGATGCCGGTCTATATCTGGTATTCGTAGAACATTTCGTAGGCGATATGCAGCAGAGCAGCCTTGACCTTGACTACAGCCGCGACGGTGTCAATTTCTACGACGCTCCCGGCGACGGTCCGTTCCTCTATACCGATGACCTTGACGAGTTCTACTTTGGCGGTCTCTATAACTTCGATACCGACATCGTACAACACGGCAATAAATACTATCAGATGGTTGCTCAGGTTATGACCTGGCCCCACTTCTTCCCCGAGCCCCTGTTTGCCCGCAACCATCTTGCAGAGGTGACCGCAGAGGATTACGAGCGTATCTTCAAGAACCGCGGTATGGCGGAAAAACTCCCTTACTTCGACAAAGTAGGTGGCTGGGAAGGTCTTGCAAAACTAACACGTGAGGGGCATAGCTCAATCGCCGTGATTTCTTACCGTGCCGACGGCTGGTTTGGCGTCAAAGCAGGCAAGAAGGCGGGCTGCTTCACCACCAACCCTATCCTGGGCGGAGGTATGCTTACAGTCAATGCGGAGATTGCTGAAGACGGATACATCCAGATAGAGCTTCTTGACAACGGCCCCAGGAAGAAAGTCATTCTCAGGGGTGACGACCTGCACATCCCTGCTTTTGAACTCCCCGAGGGTCCTTGCACCCTGCGCGTCAAGATGCGCAATGCCAACCTCTATTCAATGTACATAGACTAAGACCACCCTTATTATGAAAAATCATCTTTCCATAATCGCTCTCTGTGCCTCTATACTGCTGATGTGCTCCTGCGGAGCCGACAAGGAGCAGGCGCGGGACTTTGACCCGCCCATTATGGGGTGGAGCAGCTGGAACTACTTCAAGACCAACATCAGCGAAGAGGTGATCTGCGGACAGGCGGACGCTCTTATTTCCACAGGCCTTGCCGATGCCGGCTATGTATATGTCAACATCGATGACGGTTTCACAGACGGTCGAGGCGAAGACGGCCGCATCCGCATAGATACCACCAAGTTCCCCAACGGTATGAAGGCGGTGGCAGATTATATACACTCAAAGGGACTCAAGGCCGGTATGTATTCCGACGCCGGTGACAATACCTGCGCATCGCTCAATGTGAAACCTTACGGCCTGAACGTGGGTCTCTATGGGCACGAGGTTGAAGACTGCAAGATGATGTTTGACGAGTGGGGTTACGACTTCTTCAAGGTTGACAACTGCGGCGGACGCCATCTGGACCTTAACGAGCAGGAGCAGTTCACCAAGATTGCAAATGCTCTGGCACAGTGCGACAACAAGAACATCAATTTCAACGTGTGCCGCTGGGTCTTCCCAGGCACCTGGGTAATCGACATCGCCGACAGCTGGCGCACGACCCACGATATCTGGGTCAACTGGGATGCCGTAAAGACCATCATCAAAGAGAATATGTATCTGGTTGCCTATACCGGAAACGGTCATTACAACGATATGGATATGCTTGAGATAGGGCAGGGGTTCCCTCCTGAAATAGAGCGCACCCATATGGCCTGCTGGAGCATCCAGTCTTCTCCGCTGGTGGTTGGCTGCAACCTCTATGAGATGCCGGAGTATTCCATAGAGTTCCTCAAGAACGCCGACCTTATTGCGATGAACCAGGACCGCCTTGGCATCGCTGCCCCTGTTGTGCAGAAGGCCGGCGAGGTGTATGTTTTCGCTAAGGATATGGAAAAATTCTACGGACCTAAACGCGCCGTGGTAGTTTCTAATCTCGGCGATGAGCAGGCCAGCATTAATGTTGATGTCGCCGCTTTGGGATTCAAGGGAGATGTCAAGGTTTACGACTGCTTCGCTCACGAGATCCGCCCCGAACTCTCCGGTAATTTTGCCCTTACCATACCCGCTCACGACAGCGAGGCCTTCTTTGTGACGGGCAAGCGCGCAGAGAAGAGCGAGTATCAGGCAGAAGAGGCTTACTTGAACGCATATACAGAGATCAACGAGCAGGATTATGAGGCTTATCGCCGTCCTTATGACATCCCTTCGCCCCATTTCCGCGAGTCCGACTCTGCATTTATGGGCTTCTACGCCACCGACCTTGGCGGCTGGGAGGAGAACTGGCTCGAGTGGCGAAATGTTTATAGCGAAAAAGGCGGGGACTATGTGTTCTCCCTGCGCTTCAACGCCCTCGACGAACGTAACCTTACTCTGAGCGTCAACGGCGAAGAGGCTTACAGATTTGAAAAGATCATCTGCGGTCTGGATATCGAGTGGGATACCGTCAACACAAAAATCACCCTTAATAAGGGATGGAACACCATCCGCCTGTCTAACAGCGAGGCTCCTATGCCCGCTATCGACTGTATGTCGCTTAAAAAGTTTGAATAATGAAGAAAGGTCTCCTTTGCCTTGCGGCACTTGTTGCGGCTGGTTTTATCGCCACTTCCTGCGACGACAGCATCAAGTATGAGGTTGCACATACTCCCACTATGGGTATGAGCTTCTGGAACGCTTTCCAGCTCAACATCAATGAAGAGCTGGTAAAGGACCAGGCCCTGGCAGTCAAGGAACTCGGGTATGCCGACGCCGGTTATAAGTTCATAAATATCGACGACGGTTTCCAGATGCCCAGGGATGCTGACGGGAATTTCCGCTACGACCCGACACTTTTTCCTTCAGGAATGCGCGACGTTGCAGATTATATCCACTCGCTGGGGCTCAAGGCGGGTATCTATACCGATGCCGGCGACAATACCTGCGGGAGCGAGAACATATATGCCTATGGCCTCGGGACCGGCCTTTACGGTCACGAGGAGGCAGATTGCAAACTCTTCTTCGACGAGTGGGACTTCGATTTCATAAAAATCGACTTCTGCGGCGGCCAGCACGCCGCTCTCAACGAGCGTGACCAGTACACGAAGATCGGGAATGCCATACGAGGCTGCAACAAGCAGGATATCATATTCAATATCTGCCGCTGGCGCTACCCCGGCACCTGGGCAGAGGATGTGGCCAACTCCTGGCGCACCACCTATGACATCCGTCCATGGTTCTCCCGCGTGAAATATATCATCGATGAGAATCTCTACTTGCAGGCATACACCCGCAACGGTCACTACAATGACTGCGATATGCTGGAGATCGGCTCCAAATGGCCCGGCAGCGACGCTACCCTGAGCCACGACGAGGAACTTACCCATATGGCATACTGGTGTATTGCATCGTCTCCCCTGATTATGGGCTGCGATATGCGCAGGGTTCCCGAATCCTCCCGCGAGGTGATGCTCAACGCCGACCTCATCGCTATGAACCAGGACAAGCTTGGCCTAGGCGCTCCCGTCGTTCAGAAAGAGGGGGAGGTCTATGTCGTAGCTAAGGATATGGAGCGTATAATGGGGCCCAAACGTGCCGTAGTGGTTATGAATCTCTCAGAAGAACCCGCCACGATCGATGTCAGTTTGGATGCGCTCGGATTCAAGGGCGATGTTAAACTCTACGACTGTTTCTCCCACAAGGATGTTGACAAGCCGGCATCCGGTATTTATACTGTCTCTCTGCAGCCTCACGCTTCGGCCGCATTTTTCGCCACCGGAAAACGTATCGAGAAGAGCGTTTATCAAGCCGAGGAGTCATATATGAATAAGTTCTCTACAATAGAGGGCGTATCTTCACCTCTGTACAAGGCCAGCAACTCTGCCGGACAGGGGATGTACGTTACAGGGCTGGGTTCAGATCCCGACAACTGGATGCAGTGGGAGAAAGTTTACAGCCGTCGTGGCGGCAAGTATGTGGCATCTGTAAGGTATGCCGCAGATGGTGCTTGCGGTTTCACGCTATGCGTGAACGGCGAAGAGGTCAAGAATGTCGATGGCCTTGACACCGGTTCGCAAAACGACAACTGGCAGACCGTGAATGTTGAGATCAGGCTCAAAAAAGGTCTCAATACAATCCGTCTATGCAATGCAAACGGAGCTATGCCCAGTATCGATTACCTTCAGTTGAGCAAGAAGTAGTTCGTGAAACGCCTTTCCGTCATACTTCTTATAGTATTCACGATGTGCGGCTGTTCTGCGCCGAGAGGGGTGCAAGGCAGCCGCGCTCCGTTGATTGGCATCTCTGCGGCAGGCGGGGACGTCAGCAGGGTGGATAAGGCCTACATAGAAGCCGTCTGTGCTGCAGGAGGCGTGCCGGTCATCATCCCGATACTTACCGATTCCCTCGCCCTGGTAGCCATATTAGACAAGGTGGACGGAGTGGTGATGACAGGCGGTGAGGATATTGACCCTGGTTTTTATGGAGAGTGCCCTCTTCCAGAAATTGGTACAATCAATGCCAGGCGCGATACT
>CAMKTW010000111.1 GCA_946415795.1 uncultured Bacteroidales bacterium | reverse complement strand
ACATCGACGCTAACGGCGACGTCACAGAGGGCACCGTCATCAACATCAAAAAGGCGCAGGAGGCCATCCTTTACCACAAATACTTTGAGTTCCTCTCGCAGGAGCACTTCATCTCGCAGCGGTCGCTGTATCCGCAGCAGGTGGCGCTCCGCAGCGACATTTACTCTATTGTGCTGGAGAATATCGAGGGCATCTCGCAGCTGGGCTTCGACATCCGCGACTTTGGCGACAACACCATAATTGTTTACGCCGTGCCCGACGGTTTCCCCGCCGACGAAGATGCGCTCAAGGAGGTTATGGACAATTTGGCAGCATCCCTCGACCGGGAGATTTCTGGCGACCGCACCAGATCTTATGCATCCACCCTGGCGGAATCGGCAGCCAAACGGCTGTCACACAACCTTAATGCTGTGCAGGCCCGGATGATTGCAGATCAGGTGCTCATATTGCGCGCCACCCATGGCCCGGACATTGCAACACGATGCATATCTGTTATATCAACTGAAGAATTGGAGAAAAAAATATGAACGGCTTAGGGTGGCGGAATTTTTACTATTCAATCCCGCCTGTGACAAGGAATCTGATAGTAATCAACACCATCGTGCTGATTTTCACTGCTATTACAGGCAACAAGATGTATGAGCTATTCTCTCTGTTCGCCTTCCAGTCTCCGATGTACAAACCTTATCAGCTTGTCACCCATATGTTTATGCACGGCGGCTTCTGGCACCTGTTTTTCAATATGTACACGCTGATGATTTTCGGCACCCCTCTGGAGCGCACCTGGGGCAGCAAGAAATTCCTGCTGTTCTACTTTGTGACCGGCATAGGCGCGGCACTCTGCCACAACCTGGTGGTCCAGTGGCAGATACAGAGCCTTGTGGCTGCCGGGAAGACGGCTGCCGCACAAAGTGCGATGATGACTCCCACGGTGGGCGCCTCCGGTGCCATATACGGCGTACTTCTGGGCTTCGGAATGCTCTGGCCCAACACAGAGCTGCAGCTGGTATTCCCTCCCGTCAGGCTCACGGCCAAGTGGTTCGTAATAATTTTCGGTGTCATAGAGTTGTTTACCGGTCTCACGGGTATGGGAGGCAACATCGCCCACTTTGCTCATCTTGGTGGAATGTTGTTCGCACTCGCGCTGATTTTGTATTGGAAGAAACGGGGTAAAATGTACAGCGACTAGTATGGCCAAGATTCACTATCCCAAAGAAGAGAAACCCAAGCGCAACAAGACCTGGTACAAGAAAAAGACGGAACGCGGTCTCTCCGCAGGGCAGATTATATTCCGCATCCTGGTCATAATCAGCGCTGTGGCTCTGTGCATATCGTACCTGTCCATATTCATCGATCCGGCGTTTATGGCGCTGCCCTACTTTTTTGGCCTGTACTACATCCCCATCTTCCTGCTTAACATCGCCTTGCTGATGGTGGGTTTGATAAAAATGCGCCGCTATCTGACAGTCAGCCTGGTGGCGCTTCTCCCGTCGCTCTTTTTCGCAGACCTTTTTGTAAAGTTCGGGAGCGAGGAGAAGAGCGTAAGCGGTGATGAGGTCAAGGTGATGACTTATAACGTGGGCGGATTCGGCCTTGCATCCAAAGGGATGGACAAATCACAGGCGTTTGCCAAGATTGGCGAGTTCGTCGCCAGGGAAGCGCCGGATATCCTCTGTATACAGGAGTTCTATGCCAGCGACAGCGCCTCCCTGGCCGGGGCCATCAAGTTCCTGCCTTACCGGCACAGCACTTTCAGTGGAGAGAATCATTACACAGGGGACATCACCTTCAGCCGCTATCCCATTGTGGACAGCGGGTATATCCGCTTCAAGGACAGCAACAACAAGTGTCTCTGGTGCGACATCCGCATAAACGATGTCATCGTGCGGGTGTATAACTGCCACCTGCAGTCCACAACCTTCTCTTTTGCCAATACCCTGGAACGCTTTGCCCGTAAGGGGGAGTTCACCGACGAGGTCAAGGATGTCCACGAGCGCCTGGCCCACTCCAACATCCAGCGCAGCCAGCAGGTAGGCGCCATACACGACCATATTGCCGCCAGTACCATTCCAACCATAGTGTGCGGGGACTTCAACGACACCCCGATGTCCCATACCTACCACCACCTCGCCTCGGGGCATAAAGACAGCTTTGCTGACGGCGGCAACGGTTTCGGCGCCACTTTTTCCATACTGTGGCCACTGCTGCGAATAGATTACATCCTGGTGCCGGAGAACATCTCGTGTGACCGCACTACGGTTACACGCGTGCCCTATTCCGACCACTATCCCGTAAGTACGTTGATTTACCTCTGACATTATGAATGACGAACTGAAATATGAAATAGACGCTGCCGTGAAGGCTCTCAAGGGGGGCGACATCATCCTTTACCCTACAGACACGGTATGGGGCCTGGGCTGCGACGCCACCAACGACGATGCAATACAGCGCATATTCGACCTCAAGCAGCGCGACGACAGCAAATCTGTGATAGTCCTCGTAAGCGACGCCGATATGCTGTGCAGATATGTCCGCCAGATTCCGCCCATAGCGATCGATCTGCTGGAGGTCAACGACAAGCCTATGACCATCATCTATCCCGGGGGCATCAATCTCTCCGGCAAGGTGATTGCGGAGGACGGCAGCGTTGCCATCCGCATCCCGCAGAACGAGTTCTGCGCAGAGATGATCCGTCGCTTTGGTAAACCGGTGGTATCCACATCTGCCAACATCTCCGGAGAAGAGACCCCCGGCTGCTTTGCCGATATCAATGCAGAGATTCTGGACAGCGTAGAGCATATAGTTGAACCCTCTCTGGAGGAGACATCCTCCGGCAAAGCCTCCCAGATAATCAAAATCTGGATGGACGGCGAGGTGAAGGTGATCCGAGAATAATTTTTTGGTGTATCCGATTTTTCGTTTACCTTTGCACTCCAATCTTTTGGCGGGATAGCTCAGCTGGTTAGAGCGCATGATTCATAATCATGAGGTCCCCAGTTCAATCCTGGGTCCCGCTACTATAATTAAGGGGGCTACGCCCCCTTTTATATTACCCCTACCGCTTAGCGCTTGCTATCCCTCAGGCCGGCACTGCTCGCGCTCCGCTATCGCCTGATGGCGATTACTACCTACCGCACATGCTATCTTTTTGTGGCTTGACCTTCTTCTTTTATCTTTGTGGACGATATGCCGAGCTATCTGCAAGTCGAGAACATTTCCAAGTCGTACGGCCCCAAGGTGCTGTTCGAGAATATCTCTTTCAACATAAACGAGGGGGACAAGATTGCCCTCATCGCCCCCAACGGCACGGGCAAGAGTTCCCTGCTGAGCATACTGGCGGGCAAGGACACCAGCGACCGCGGCGGACAGATCAAGTTTCTCAAGAACATAGTAATCTCGTTCCTGGAGCAGGAGACTCGGCTTGACCCCGGGAGGACTATTCTGGAGGAGGTGGTTTCCAAGGTGGATCCGTCACGCACCCACCGGGACAGCTGGGATATCGAGCAGGACGCCAGGCAGATACTATCCTCGCTTGGCCTTGGCAATTTTAACTGCCGGTGCGCAAGCCTCTCCGGGGGCGAGGCAAAGAGGGTGGCGCTGGCCGGAGTGCTTATCACCAACGCCGACTTCCTGGTGCTGGACGAACCCACCAACCATTTGGACCTGGACGCTATCGAATATCTTGAAGATTACCTCTCCAAGAGCCGCAGGACGCTGTTTATGGTGACCCACGACCGTTACTTCCTGGACCGCGTATGCAACACGATCCTGGAGCTGGACGGCGGCAACCTCTACACTTACAAGGGCAATTATCAGTATTATCTGGAGAAGCGTCAGGAACGACTGGAGGTGGCCAGCGCCCTGAACGAGAAATACCGCAACATCTACCGCAGGGAGTTGGAGTGGATGCGTTCCACCCCCTGCGCCCGCACCGGCAAGGCCCGCTACCGCGAGAACGCCTTCTACGACCTGCAGGAAAAGGCGGCCCCGATAAGGGAGACCAGGCAGCTGGCCATCAACCTTGGCAGCGCCAGGCTCGGCCGCAAGATTGTCAACTGCCGCGGCGTGGGCTTCAGCTACGGCGACAGGCCTATACTGAAAGATTTCACCTACAACTTTTCCCAGGGAGAGAAAATCGGCATCGTAGGGGCCAACGGCATTGGCAAGAGCACCTTCCTGAACCTGCTCACCGGCGCCCTCCAGCCTGACGAGGGGGTAATAGACCGTGGCGAGACTGTCCGCTTTGGCTACTACCGTCAGGAAGGGATGCAGTTCAAGGAGCATCAGACCGTGCTGGAGGCGGTACGAGAGATTGCAGAGGAAGCCCGCGACGCCGGCGGCAACCCAATTGCCGTAACGAGCTTCCTGCAGCAGTTCCTCTTCCCGGTAGAGATGTTCAACACCCACATATCGCGCCTCTCCGGCGGCGAAAAAAGGCGGCTTTACCTGCTCACGGTGCTGATGCAACGCCCCAACGTGCTCATTCTGGACGAGCCTGCCAACGACTTGGACATAGTTACTCTGAATGTGCTCGAAGAGTACCTGAAAGATTACGCGTGCAACGTGATAATAGTATCTCACGACCGCTTTTTCCTGGACAAGATTGCAGACCACCTGTTTGTCTTTACGGGCGACGGCAATGTGAAGGATTTTGTGGGGACTTACAGCGAGTATCGTGAATATATGCAGGAGAAGCGCCGCGCGGAGGCCCGTGCCGCCCGGGCAGAAAAGCCTGCGGCCGCCCCCCGCGAAAAATCCGCCCCCTCGCAGGAGAGGAAAAAACTCACCTGGAAAGAGCAGAGGGAAAAAGAGCAGATCGAGTCCGATTTGCCAAAGCTGGAAGAGCGCAAGGCCGCCCTGGAAGTGGAACTGTCCTCCGGTACGCTGGACGTAGCAGCCCTCACCGCCAAATCCCTTGAGATCGAACAGCTCATAAAGGAGATCGACGCAAGAGAGACACGCTGGATAGAACTGTCTGAATAGTTTCCTAAAAAATTCCTACCTTGGCTGTATGAAAACAATCCGGATATTAGCGACAATACTGGCCGTGTCCATAAGTTTTGGCTGCGCGGCACAAGACAGTTTTATGGCGACGGTGCGCTTCAGCGAACCTTCACCGGCCATTTTCAACAAGGTAGTGACAGCCGTGGCGCCCTATAGAGACGAACCGGCCGGCAAGCTGATAGTCCGCATCGCGAAGCAGTTCCTGGGCACAGCGTATGCGGGCGGTACCCTTGAGACCGAGCCGGAACAGCTCACCATCAATATGGACAAGACCGACTGCATCCTGTTCGTGGAGATGTGCCTGGCGCTGACCCGGACCATAAAGAGCGAAGATCCCACTTTTGAAAACTTCTGCCGCAACACTCAAAACCTGCGTTACAAAGATGGCAAAGTGGACGGCTATGCCTCACGCAACCATTACACATCGTCGTGGATCAAGCAGGGCCAGCAGAACGGCATCTTCCGCGAAGTGTCCAAAGAATTGGGTGGCAGCCTGCTGGACAAGCGCATCGATTTTATGAGCACCCATCTCGAATCCTACAGGCAGCTCAAGGACAATCCCGGGATGGTGGTGAAGATAATGCAGGCAGAGGCTGACCTTAACAAGGATACCTTCTACTATCTCCCGCAGAGCGATATCACCAACCTGTCAAAGGGCATATGCAACGGCGACATCATATGCTTTGTAACTACCGTTG
>CAMKTW010000110.1 GCA_946415795.1 uncultured Bacteroidales bacterium | reverse complement strand
GATGGATCCTCCTGCGTCGAAATACTTGCGCTTCTCTTCAAAGTTTTCATCCACTACAAGGGATACAGTAGTCTTGGTCATTGCCTTGGTGCCTTCTGCATGAACCCAGTCGATGGCTTCAGGGATAGACACGGTGTATTCAACGTTGGCGTTGACCTCGACATCTACGACACCGCCCTCCTGGGGAACCTCATACTCAACCACATCCACCTCAAGGGCGTCTTTCTGTCCCTGAGTGACAGTGACTGTCTTGGTAATGGCCTCAGCCTGGATGGTGACTTTTGCAGTACGGGAGTCGGTGTTGTCGTTTTTAAGTGCAGATGCCTTTACGGTAAAGTCTGCACCGCCCTTGATACCCTCACCGCTGGTCGGAGAAACAGTGAGCCAGTCTGCATCAGACTCTGCTGTCCAGGCAACATTGGTATTGAACTTGATGCTGACGTTGTCACCCTCTACGGGCACCGAAACAGCCTCGTTGGAGTTCAGTGTCAGGAAAGGATCTTCTTTCTTCTCGCAGGAGAGCGCAAGCAGCACAAGCGAGAGAAGTGCCAAAAGTTTAAGATGTTTCATAACTGATAGATTAATTGGTTTATGTTAAAGTGTTTTCAAGTATTCGTCTATAGCTGTTTCAAAGGCGTCCCAATAGTTGTACATCCTGATGTGGCATAAATCGAAAATGAAAAGGCCGCCGCCGGAGGACATCATTGTCTTAACGATATCGGGCATAAGGGCCTCCTGATGGCCGTTGGTGAAGCCGGAGCCATTACCGATGTCGGGGCCGACGGCAAAGGGGACATCGCCGCACAGGCGCTTCGCCCCAAGGGTTGCGAAACCCTCCATGGTCCACTCTCCTGTGCCGTGGACGCTGGCCGCCCCGGCATACGCACCAAGCAGGATAAAGTCCAGCAGATCGGCAAAACCTGTTTTCTGATAGGCTGAATTGGCCCACTTATATGAGGATTCGTTCTTGGAAAGGGCATAATTGGGGCTGGTCCAGTTCACGCCGCTGCGGTAATATTCACTGAACCATGCTCCAACGTAGATGCCAAAGCGGACATCCTTTGAAGTCTTATGTATCTTGTCGGCAGCCTTGGCCACAAAATCATGGATGGTCTTGCAGCGGAAGGTCAGCCAGTGACGCTGAAGGGCATTGGGACTGTCCAGGAAAACCTGCCCCTGAGGTATCATGGGCCAGGAAGATGGCTCTGTGCCGAGATATTTGGCAAAGGCCTCCTTTGCAGCATCGGTGTAGCCCGCGTCCAGACAATTGTCGTCATAGCGGCAGCGGTCCAGCACTATGCCGTCCAGGCCCTCGTAAGAGGCCAGCTCTTCCAGCAGGGTCAGCAGGAATTCCTGTACTTCGGCATTTGCCGGATCCAGAAACCGGGGGCCGGTGTCGGGGTCGTCCATAGCGTTTGTAAGGCCGCCCTCAAGGTTGTCCACGGAGCACCATGAGCGCAGCGACGGCTTGTCATAAACCATCCCTATTTCGCCCAAAGAGGTGCGGTAGCCGCCCACCATGGTATTGATTGCGGCATTGACCCGCAGGCCAGCCTTGTGACCGGCGGCGATGAATGTCGCCAGATAGTCAAAGGTTGCGGTACGCTCTACCCAGCGGTAGCGCCCGTTTACCCAGGCCGCCACTTTTTTGCACGGCGGAGCCACCTTGGAGGCGAACAACACATCCCCGCTGGTAGGACGGACATCCACGATGATGTCGGTAAAGCCCATCTTGGCTATGCGTTCGCAATCCTCGGCTATATAGTCGGGATCGTTTGCATAGTACTGGAAGTTGGCTCCGGCGTCAATCCAGACATAGCGCGGCCCGCCCTTAAAATCGGGATTGAACGGCTCCGGGCCGTCACCGGGATCAACCTCTCCGCCCTTGTTCCACTCGTCACGCCACTTGAAAGAGTCATCCTCTTTCTGGCAGGCAGCAAGGACAGAAAAAAGGCTCAGCAGAAGTATCGTCAGATATCTTTTCATCCTATTTTGCTTTGAGTAAGACTACCGATGCGACTGCACGTTGTGCTCCGTCGGAGGGCTTTATGGTCTCCTGATTATTTATAATCATGCAACTGGAGCCGCCGCCGTCAAGATTGAGGGCCTCGGTGCAGCCTGTCTCAGCCAAGATTTTTGCCACTTCTTCTGTGGTAAAACCTGGCACACCCTCTGTCATGTTGCGGCCCTCACACACAAACAGTATCAGACGATTGTCCGGTGTGACCCCGATTGCCGTACGGGGGTGACGGCCATCGCACATTATCCCTCCCGATCCGTCAAACATCTCTTCTGAATACGTGTTGCGCAACTCACCTCCCTTAAGCAGTACCGGCCCTCCTCCGATTGCGGTCTGTGCTGCAAATGCGGCTGCCTTTGAAGGGAAGTTGGCATTCGGTACCGAAAGAGGTTCATTTTCCCATGAATTGGCTGCGGGAGTATCGTAAAGATAGTGACTGTTGACATTGGCGTAATAGGTCCATCCGGCAGCCGGCATACCGTCGGCCTGCCAGAACACTCCCCGCGTAGGGTAATACATCGTGACCCAGTCCTGGGATACATAATTGATGTTGACTCCATAGGTACGGCTACCGCTCACCGCCACGCTGGCGCTGTAGCGCTTGCCGCCCTCGGCATAGAAGAATCCTCCGTTGACCATAACCGGGGCGGGAGATTCCGAGTAGAATTGAGAAGGAGTCCTTAATTCATCCCGGGTGCCCTGCAATTTAGGGTCGTCTATGCTGCGGACATCCCATTGTATCATGGACAAATCGGCCACTGCAATATAAGCCACAGCACTCACGCCCTGTAACATCTCCGGACTGCGATATATGGAGAGTCCTTCAGGAAGCCCGGCATATTCATCCGTAATATTTTTCCAGCCCTTATCTGCAATAGTGGGATTGGGCTCTACGAATACATCTTCGGGCGCTTCCTTGTCGCTCCATCGCCACTCGGGATAATCTGTGCCGGCAGTCCCGTTGCACGCGGCCGCAAGACACATGGAGGCCATGATAAAAAACCGTTTCATCGCTTGATGCAATCCATACTATAGCCGCCTATCATTTGGCTATAATGATCATAATAATAAATATAAAGCATATATCCGTCGGCAGAAGGTGCCAGTATCACATCGCCGCAGGCTCCGTTACCGTCGGCAGCGCTGCTCTGGTATTCCTGATCGAACATGAACGGTACTGAGAATACCAGCTGGGGGCTGTTATAGACGTTTCCGCTGATGCTGCCGCCGGTGATGTCATAGACATAGAGCTGGGGGCCGGGCCACCACTGAGGGAAGTGGGTCGAAACGAACAATGCGAGGTAGCGGGCACTGTTGAACTGCTTGGTATCCAAGTTATTCGGATCCACGTTGCCGTTCACGAAGGCTCCGCCGCCGGGGGCGTCTTCTACAGAGCCGTCTCCTTCGCCTATGGATGCGCTGCCTACAGAGAGGTCAGATTTGAACCAGTAGAGTATATTCTCTGAATACGCTGCGCTGTACCAGCCCATATCCATCTGGGGCGTGCCCGCAACCACGCAGGTAGAGCGGGGTGTGCCGGCTCCCCAATGGAAGCCGTTGGCGGCGAACAGGTCTATGATTTCGTTAGAGACAACCTCTCCGCCCACAATGTGGATGGCACGGAAGAAGCCGCTGGTGGTGACGCCGGATATGCCGGGATAAGTCACGGTGATGACCGCCTCGTCCTTGATGTTGCCTATTACTTTCATCTCCTGCCCTATAGGGAGGCCCATGTCGTTCACGAACGACAGCAGCAGTTCGGGGGCCGCAGTCACGGACGGGGTCCACCAGATGTTGAAGGTTTCGTCCTTCTGTGCCAGGTTACAGATAAGCAGGTGGTCCTGCTCGTCAGAGGCTATTGAGCCTGTGGGGGAGGCGCTGCCGATGTTTATGGTACCGCCTGCCGTGGCGACAATCTTGTTGAAATAGCGGGGAGCGCTGCCGTCGCCCATGTTGACTATGAGCCAGCTGTCCAGCACGCCCATCGATACATTGGCGGGCTCCTTATAGCCGGGCAGGCCGAGACCTGTGGCAGGATCCATATTGAAGAGCTTCTCCACGCTGGTCGCGTTTACGCCATAGTCTATCTTCTCGGGCACATTCTTCACCACGAAATAATCCATCTTGGTGACCCCGTCGTCGGCTGTGACAGTAAAGGTAAACCCTTCGTTATAGTTGTGTGGCTCGGACGGGTCGGGCGATATGGTGGCATGTGCCGACACGGAGGCGGTCGCCTTAGCCACGGAGAGGTCGTTTGCCGTGATGAGGGAGACTGTTCCCTTGGCCTTGTCTATGATACCGTTCACCATAAGGTGCTGCAGCGTAAAGCTGATCATCTCGCACTTGGAAGATTTGACCCTTTCGCCGGTTATGATGATATCCCTTTTCGCTCCGGTGGCATCGGTGTATTTAAAATGATTTTCTTCAGTGAGGTCCAGTATTGTCAGCGGCGGCTCTATTATGCAGTTGGGCTGCAAGGTCGCCCTGACGCGCACCTTGGTCATATATGGTGTAGTGATGTCGTCGGATGCTTCGGGGAAATACCACGGGATGGGAATTACATAGCGGTCCATCTCGGGGTCTGAAATCTCCAGACGACCCATCTCCTGGTCCACATAAGGGCCAAAGGTGAAATACGCCGCCAAAGAGGTGATTCCCTGCCTTTCTGCAGTGGGGAGCACATATTCCGGTTTATGACAACCCGTCAGAAGCAGAGCGGCGGATACCAGTGTATATAATAATCTTTTCATAATTACCTCCATTCAGGATATTGTTCTACAAGGGCGTTTGAACTCAGTTCGCTCTCCGGCATGGGGAAGCGATACATCTTTGCGGGGAAGTTGCGGTCCTGATCATCCACTGAAACATAGGTGTAGAGATACTGGCCGTCAACTGCGGTGGGTTCTATCTTGAGGCCGTGGACCTGATAACCGTTGAGTCCGACGGGATATGCCTCCGCGGCCTCCTTCCAGCGGCGCAAGTCCCAGTACCAGAGGCCTTCGTATGCAAGTTCTATGCGCCGCTCCTGGCGGATTGCCTGCCAGAGTGCATCTCCGCTCTTATCGGAATAGGGCAAGCCGACTCTGGAACGGATAGCCTTGACAGCCGCATTGGCGCCGGCGGGGTCATTGCTGCGGTAGCAAGCCTCGGCCTTGTTGAGCAGAGCCTCACCATAGCGAAGCACTACAAAGTGCTGGATGCTCTGGGTACGCTCCGCCAAGTCGTGGTTTTCGTCCACAAACTTACGCAGGTAATAACCGGTGGTGGTGCGGCCCTGCGGCTGGGGTTCCTTGTTCCACTGGCACCAGCCGTCCACACCGCCCACAAAAGGCTCTATCTTGCGCTCCTTCCAGTTTGCTCCGTTATAGAGAATGGTAGCCTGGAACCGGGGCTCCAGCTGCTTGTAGGGTGGTTCGGCAGTGGTGGAAGTGTGCCATGGGCTCCAGTCGGGAAATCCGCCCGTAGAGAGTTCATAGCTCTCAACCATCTCCTGCGTGGGAGTGCCGTAGCCGCCACCCTGCTGGTCCACCAGCTTGTAGTCGCCGCCGGGAGTATAGTAGTAATCGAAACTATGATATACAGCATCGCTGTAAGAGAAGTTATACTGCAGTATCGACTCCTGGTTGCCGGACACGGTAAATACGCTTGCATAGTCGTCTGCCAAACCGTAGCCGAGTCCTTCC